>JAIEQN010000676.1 GCA_019747685.1 Gemmataceae bacterium | reverse complement strand
GGCGTTCACCGCCCGCAGGTGCCCGCCCCGGCCGGACCCCTCCTGCGGGGCCAGCTCCCACACCCGGACCGTCCCGTCGGCCCCGGACGCGACCAGCCGCCGGCCGTCCGGGGCGAACGCCACCGCCGTCGCCCAGTCGGGGTGGCCGCGGAGCCCGCGGACCTCGGCCCGGGTCGGCACGTCCCACACCCGGACCACGCCGTCCGCCCCGGCCGAGGCGACCAGCCGGCCGTCCGGGGCGAACGCCACCGCCGCCAGCGGGGCCATCCCGGCCGGGGTGCCGGGCTTCGGCTGGCCGTCGAACTTGGCCAGCGGGGCCGGCCGGCCGTCATCACCCACCGCCCAGACCCGGAGGACCCCGTCGCCGCCTGCCGTGGCCAGCCGCGTCCCGTCCGGGCTGTACGCCACCGCCGCCACCCCGGCGACGTGGGCCGTCTGGGCGAACAGCTCCTTCGGGGTTTCGCCCGTGATGTCGAGAACGACCAGCCCGCCGTCGGCCGTCCCGGCGGCCACCTGGGCCCCGCCCGGTCGGACCGCCACCCCGGACACGGCCGACTTCCCGGCCCACGACCAGAGCTGTTTCCCGGCCTCGATGTCCCAGCCGCGGACGGTCCGGTCGGCCGCCCCAGACACCACTCGCTTCCCGTCCGGGCCGACGGCCACCGCCAACACCGGTAGCTCGTGCCCGGTCAGTTCCTTGAGCTGCTTCTTCTCGGCCACGTCCCAGACCCGGACCGTCTTGTCGCCGCCGGCCGAGACGAGCCGGTTGCCGTCCGGCAGGAAGGCGAGGGCGGTGACGGCCGCGGTGTGGCCGGCCAGCGTCGCCTCCAGCTTCCCCGTCTCCGGGTCGTAGACGCGGATGACCTTGTCGGCCCCGGCGGCGGCCGCCCGCTTCCCGTCCGGGCTGACCGCCGCCGCCCAGACCGGCCCGGCCGCGTCGGCCAGGACCCGGTGGTCGTCGGTCGGGCTGAGGTCCCACAGCCGGACCGCCCCGTCGGCCCCGGCCGACGCCACCTGCCGGCCGTCCGGCCGGACGGCCAGCCCGAGCACCTTGCCCAGGTGGCCCTGGAACGACCGGACCGGGGCGGCGGTCTTCACGTCCCACACCCGGACCGTCTTGTCGGCCCCGGCGGTGACCAGGAACTTGCCGTCCGGGGTGAGGGCCAGGTCGGTGACCCCGCCGTCGTGGCCGGCGAACTCGCGGACCACCCCCCCGACCGGCGGCCCGGCCGCCCCGTCCGGCCCCGGCACCCCGAACAGCCGGACCCGCCCGTCGCTGCCGCCGGTGAACAGCCCGGACCCGTCGGGGGCGAGCGCCACCCCGGGGCACGGCCCCCCGCCGCTGACGACGTTGACGTTCAGCGGGACCGGGTTGGCGGCCCCGGGGGCGTACACCCCGGCCGCCCCGGCGGCGTCGGCCGCGGCCACCCGCTTGCCGTCCCGGCCGAACGCCACCCGCTCGACCCGGGCGTTCCGGGACGTGCTCTTGAACGTCTCCTTCCCGGTGTCCGCCGCGAACACCCGGACGACCCCGTCGTCCCCGCCGGCGGCGAGCTGCCGGCCGTCCGGGCTGAACGCGATCGACTTGAGCGGGAACTCGGCCTTTTCCAGCTTGGCCAGCACCTTAATTTGCTTGCCGGTGTCGGCCTCCCACAGGTGGATTTGGTTCCCGGCGACCGACGCCACCACGGCCTCCTTCGGGTGGAACGCGACGGCCGCCACCCCGAGGACGTTCGACGCCCGGGTCGGGTCGTCCGGCTGGTCGGCGTGGCCGCGGTAGGTGACCCGCTCCCGGCCGGTGGCCAGGTCCCACACCTTGGCCGTCCCGTCGGTCCCGGCCGAGACGAGGGCGGTGCCGTCCGGGCTGTAGGCGACCGAGAACACCCCGCCGGCCAGGGGCTGGGGCGGGTCCGGGTGCCGCATCCGGGTGTCGCCGAGGACCCGGCCGACGTGGGGCGGCAGGCCCGGCGGGAGGTACGGGAGCTGCCACCGGGCGTCCCGGTAGTACCGGGCGGCGGCCCGGGGGTTGCCGGCGGCGACGGCCGCGTCCGCCCGCTTGGCCAGCTCGTCGGCCGGGGCGAGGACATCGGCCGGGAACTTGGCCGCGACGGCCTCGGCCCGCTCGGTCCGGAACTTGTCGGCCAGGGCTTTGAGGTCGGCGGCGGTCGGCTCGGCGGCCGTCGGGCCGGGCTGCTTGGGGATGGGGAAGCCGGCGGCGAGGGGGGACAGGAGCCCGGCGACGAGGACGGCCAGGGCCGGGCCCCGGCGGACGGCGAACGACATGGCGGACCTCGGCGGGCGGAACGTGCGGCTACCGTTGAGTATAAGGTGACGACCCGGGCGGGGGGAATGCAACAGGGCGGCAGGACGTGCCCGGGCCGGCGGCCCCGGCTCGGATTGGTTTGGTTCGGCAACACGCACACCCTGCGGCCGAACCAATGACCCCGGTCGGACCGACGGGCGTCACGGCGACGAGTTGGTGTAGAGTTTCCGCTCGCGGATGTACTCCTCGACGGCCCGGGGGACGAGGTAGCGGACGCTCCGGCCGTCGGCGACGGCCCGCCGCACGTCCCGGCTGGCGATCCCGATCAGCGGGCTGTTCACCACCCGCATCCGCACGGCCGGCACGTCTAGGCCTAGCACCGCGGCCAGCCGGTCGGCCGTCCACAGCTCCACCCCCGGCCGGGGAACGACCACCAGCCCGGCCTGCCCGACCACCCGCCGCGGCTCGTACCACCCCGGCAGGTCGGGGAGCGAGTCCGCCCCCAGGATCAGGTGGAACTCGTGTCCCGGGTGCCGGCGATGGAGTTCGGCCAGGGTCTCGGCCGTGTAGCTCGGCGGGGGCAGCTCCTTCTCGATGCGGTCGACCCGGAAGTGGGGGTGGCCGGCGGTGGCTAGCTCGATCATGTCGCACCGGTGCTCGAACCGGCTGACCCCGGCCGGGGCCTTGTGCGGCGGGTGGTAGCTGGGCAGGAACCAGACCTCGTCCAAGGCGGCCCGGTCCCGGCACTGCTCCGCGAGGATCAGGTGGCCCAGGTGGACCGGGTCGAACGTCCCGCCGAAGATGCCGACGCGCATGACCTTCTCTTGTAGGGTGGGCCGGACCCGCTCCGCAGGAGCGGGGAGGCCCACGCGGCGAAACCCGTGGGCCTCCCGGTCCCCCCGGGACCGGTCCGGCCCACCCTACATGCTAGCCCGCAGTTCGGCCGCCGCCCGCTCCGGCGGTACCGCCGAGACGAAGCACCCCGACCCCCACTCCAGCCCGGCCGGGCGGGAGGTGCGGGGCAGGATTTCCCAGTGCCAGTGGTAGTGCGGGAGGTCGCCGGCCCGGAGCGGGGCGGTGTGCAAGTACCAGTTGTACGCCGGCTCGGCCAGCACCGCGTCCATCGCCCCCGCCACACGCCGCATCAGGGCGGCCAGCTCGCCGGCCGCGTCGTCGGTGATCGCCTCGTACCGGCTCGTGTGATGTTTCGGCAGAACCCAGACTTCATAGGCGAACCGGCCGGCGAACGCCGTGACGGCGACGAACCCCGGCGTCTCGGCCACCACCCGCGACCGGTCGGCGAGTTCGTGGGCGACGATGTCGCAGAAGACGCACCGCCCGTTCGCCGCGTGGTACTCGGCCGACCCGGCCAGCTCCCGGCGGACGAGGTCCGGGACGAGCGGGGTGGCCAGGATTTGCGAGTGGGTGTGCCCGAGCGACGCCCCGGCCTCGGCCCCGACGTTCTTGAACACCGCGGCGTAGGTCAGGGCCGGGTCGGCGGCGAGGGCGACCAGCCGTTCCCGGTAGGCGACGAACACCTCGGCGAGTCGCCCGTCGGACAGGGCCGCCGGGTCGGCCAGGTGGTCGGCCGTCTCGACCACGACCTCGTGCCGGCCGGAGGCGGGGGAAGTTCGGAAAAGACCCCTCCCCCCGGCCCCCTCCCCTGGAAAGGGAGGGGGGGCAGAACAACGGCCGTGTTCCTTCTCCCCCTCTCCCCCCGGGGGAGGGGGCCGGGGGGAGGGGTCCTGTGCCCGCGCCACCGGGAACTTGTTCGGGACCACCCGGAGACGCCAGCCCGGGCCGTCGGGTGCGGTGCCCGGGTCCCGCAGGGCGTAGACCTCGTGCGGGGTGTCGTGCTCCTGGCCGGGGCAGAACGGGCACGGCTTCCGCTCCCGGTCCGGCCGGTGCCGCGGCTCGGCCCCCCTCAGGGCCATCGGCCGGGCCGCCCGCTCCGGGGCCACGACCACCCACCGCCCGGTCACCGGGTCCCGGCGGAACTCCGGGGCCGTGTCATCGGTCATCGCTCCCCCGCCCTATCCTACCGCGGCCCGACGCTCGGGATCGACCCGCCGGCGGGCGTCACCGGCCCGGCCGCCGGCACCCCGGCCGACCCCCGCCGCCGGTAGGTGATGTGATATTCGGTGATGTCCCGGGTGGTCGTGGTGGTGTTGATCGTGTCCTTCTCGGCCGGCAGGAACGGGTTGGTGGTGTTGAACGTCTTGTCCCGCTGGACCTTCTGGTCGTGGTTGGTCGACTGGCCGGTGACCACCTCGCCCTCCCCGACCACCTCGAAGTCCGGGCCGACGTGCCGGACGATCAGCTCCTCGGCCTTCTTCCGGTAGTGGGTCGGCCAGGCGTCGGTGTCGGCCGGGATGGCGACCACCCCGCCGTCCCCCTGCTTCGAGACGTACCGGGCCCCGCCGCCCGCGCACCCGGCCAGCCCGGCGACCACCAGCGGCAGCAACACGACCCGCACCATCGGCAGTCCCCCGGTTCGGGGCGGACCTTCCCCCGAAGGACGCCCGCGGCCGGGGCGATAGCACCCCGGGCGCGGCGTGTCGAGGGGAAGTTGCCGGCGAGCCGGGGGCGTGTGGGACCCCGGGCCCCCACACCCCGCGGGCACCC
>JAIEQN010000591.1 GCA_019747685.1 Gemmataceae bacterium | reverse complement strand
ACGGCCTTTACTTGCCCGATGCACCCGGAGGTCCGGCAGGACGTTCCCGGCACCTGCCCGAAGTGCGGCATGGCCCTCGAACGGGTCGGCGGGGCCGCTCCCGAGAGGACGGTCGAGTACACCTGCCCGATGCACCCGCAGATCGTGCGGGACGGGCCGGGCACCTGCCCCATCTGCGGCATGGTCCTGGAGCCCCGCACCGTCACCGCGGAAGAAGGCCCGAGCCCCGAGCAGGCGGACATGACGCGCCGCTTCTGGGTCGGGGCAGTGCTCAGCCTCCCCGTCTTTCTCATCGCCATGAGCGACCTGCTCCCGGGCGGGCCGCTCCACGGCCTCGACATGCGCGTCCTCAACTGGGTCCAGCTCGCCCTCACGACGCCGGTCGTCCTCTGGTGCGGCTGGCCGTTCTTCGCGCGGGCGTGGGCCTCGGTCGTCCACCGCAGCCCGAACATGTTCA
Organism: Gemmataceae bacterium; assembly: GCA_019747685.1. Taxonomy (GTDB): domain Bacteria; phylum Planctomycetota; class Planctomycetia; order Gemmatales; family Gemmataceae; genus Urbifossiella. The sequence continues at coordinate 4,420 of JAIEQN010000591.1, read as the reverse complement.
CCCTGATCGCCCTCGGCGTCGGGGCCGCCTACCTCTACAGCGTCGCCGCCACGGCGGTCCCTTGGAGCTTCCCGGAGGGGTTTCGGACGGCCGGCGGGGCGGTCGAGGTGTACTTCGACACGGCGGCCGTCATCACCGTCCTGGTCCTCCTGGGCCAGGTGCTCGAACTCCGGGCCCGGAGCCGGACCAGCGGGGCCATCCGCCGGCTGCTCGGGCTCGCGCCCCGGACGGCCCGGCTCGTTCACCCGGACGGGCGGGAGGAGGACGTGCCGCTCGACCGCATCCGGGCCGGGGACCGGCTGCGTGTCCGGCCCGGCGAGAAGGTGCCGGCGGACGGCACCGTCGCCGAGGGCCGGAGTTCCGTGGACGAGTCGATGATCTCCGGCGAGCCGATCCCCGTGGAAAAGGAGCCGGGGGCGAAGGTCATCGGCGGGACGGTCAACGGCACCGGCGGCCTGCTCGTCCGGGCGGAGCGGGTCGGGGCCGGGACGCTCCTCGCCCAGATCGTCCGCCTGGTCGGCGAGGCCCAGCGGACCCGCGCCCCCATCGAGCGGCTGGTGAACCAGGTGGCCCGCTACTTCGTCCCCGCCGTCCTCGCGGCGAGCGTGCTCACCTTCGCCGTCTGGGCCGCCGTCGGCGAGCCGCCCCGGCTGGCCCACGCGCTCGTGAACGCCGTGGCCGTCCTCATCATCGCCTGCCCGTGCGCCCTGGGGCTCGCGACCCCGCTCGGGATCATGGTCGGCGTCGGCCGCGGCGCGGAGAACGGCATCCTGATCAAGAACGCCGAGGCCCTGGAGGTGATGGAGAAGGCCGACACCCTGGTGGTGGACAAGACCGGAACCCTCACCGAGGGGAAGCCCCAACTCGTCGGCGTCGAGCCCGCGGCCGGGTTTACGGATGACGAGCTGCTCCGCCTGGCGGCGAGCCTGGAGCGGGGGAGCGAGCACCCGCTCGCCGCCGCCATCGTCCAGGGGGCCGAAGCCCGCGGGCTCGGCCTGTCCGAGGCGCGGGACTTCCAGTCCGTCACGGGCAAGGGCGTGGTCGGGACAGTGGGCGGGCGCGCCGTGGCCCTGGGGAACGCCGCCCTCCTGGCCGACCGGAGCGTCCCTTCCGACCCCCTGCGGCCCCGCCTGGAGGAACTCCGCCGGGAAGGGCGGACCGTCATGCTGGTGGCCGTGGACGGGAAGCTGGCCGGGCTCCTCGCCGTGGCCGACCCGATCCGGGCCACGACGCCCGAGGCCATCCGGCTGCTCCACGAGGACGGCCTGCGGGTTATCATGCTGACCGGGGACAGCCGGACGACGGCCGAGGCGGTGGCCCGGGCGCTCGGGATCGACGAGGTGATCGCCGAGGTGCTGCCCGAGCAGAAGCACGAGGTCGTCAAGCGGCTCCAGGGCGAGGGACGGGTCGTGGCGATGGCGGGCGACGGGGTGAACGACGCCCCGGCGCTCGCCCAGGCCGAGGTCGGCGTCGCGATGGGGACCGGCACCGACGTCGCGATGGAGTCGGCCGGCGTGACCCTGGTCCGGGGCGACCTCCGGGGCATCGCCCGCGCCCGCCGCCTCAGCCGGGCGACCATGCGGAACGTCCGCCAGAACCTGTTCCTCGCCTTCGTCTACAACGTGCTCGGCGTGCCGGTGGCCGCGGGCCTGCTGTACCCCGTCTTCGGCGTCCTGATCAGCCCCATATGGGCCAGCGCCGCCATGACCCTCAGCTCCCTCTCGGTCGTCGGCAACGCGCTGCGGCTGCGGGGGGTCAGGCTGTAAGCCGCGCTCATGATGCCGAAGGTTTCCCGCCCCCGGTGGATCTTCTTCGCGGCGTTCGCCGTCGCCGCCTTCGTTCTCAACTGGGTCTGGGAGGTCGTGCAGATGCCGGCCTACGCTGTGCCGGCCCGGCCCTGGGGTGCCGCCGCGCTAGCCCACGTGGTGCCGAGCCTCGGCGACGTGGCGTTGAGCCTCGGCGTCTACGGAATCGCCGCCCTGGCCGCCGGCCGCCTGGATTGGGCGGCACGTGGGGGGTGGAACGTCTACGCCGCGGCCGCCCTGCTCGGCGGGGCGGCCGCGACCGCCTACGAGTGGAAGGCCCTGGGTGCCGGCTGGTGGTCGTACAGCGTGCTGATGCCGGTGGTGCCGATTCTCGACGTGGGGCTGTGGCCGCTCCTCCAGCTCACGCTCCTCGTACCCGCCGCCCTGCGGGTGGCGGTTTGGTGGGGCGGGAGGCGGTGAGCCGTGCGGTCCGCGCGGCCTACCCCTCCTGCGCCTTCCGCTCCGGGGCGGGACCCTCAAGGCTGTGCTTGGCGATGAGCCGGTACAACGCCCGCCGGCTGACCCCCAGGGCCTTGGCCGCCTGGACCTTGTTGCCGCTCACCTGCCGGAGGGCCGTGAGGACGTGCCGCCGTTCCGCCTCGTCGAGACGGAGGGACGTATCCCCGGATGTCTCGGCCGCGGTCGGGTCCGGGCAGCGACACTCCCGGAACGCCTCGTCCGGAGAGGTCTTGCCGCACGCCGCGGCCTCGGGCGGCACCGCGACCAGGTTCTCCGGCAGGTCGTCGACCGTGATCACGTGGTCCTCGGCGAGGATCTGGGCCCGTTCGAGGACGTTCGCCAGCTCGCGGACGTTCCCGGGCCAGTCGTACCGGACGAGTACCCCCATCGCCTCCGGGCTGACCCGGGCGCGGACCGCCCCGAGCTGGCGGGTGGTCAGGAGGTGCTCCACGAGTTCGGGGACGTCCTCGGGCCGCTCCCGTAGGGGCGGTATGGCGACCGTGACGACGTTCAGGCGGTAGAACAGGTCCTCCCGGAACCGGCCGACCCGCTGCTCCCCCTCAAGCGGCTTGTTCGTGGCCGCGACGACGCGCACGTCGGCGTGGGACTCCTGGGTGCCGCCGACCCGCCGGTAGTGGCCGTCCTCCAGCACGCGCAGCAGCTTTGCCTGGAGCGAGGGGGACATCTCGGCCACCTCGTCGATGAAGAGGGTGCCCCCCTCGGCCACCTCGATGAGGCCCCGCTTGGCCTGCACCGCCCCGGTGAACGCCCCCTTCTCGTGGCCGAACAGCTCGCTCTCCAGCAACGACTCCTGCAGGGCGGCGCAGTTGACCGTCACCAGGGGGCGGTCCCGGCGGGGGCTGTTGCGGTGGAGCGCGCGGGCGACCAACTCCTTGCCGGTCCCGCTCGGCCCCCGCACCAGGACCGTGGCGTCGGTCGGGGCGACCTTCTCGATGAGCTGCACCACCCGCCGCATGGCCGGGCTTGAGCCGACGAGGGTGTAGCGGGGCGACTCGAAGCTCAGCCGCTCGACCCACTGCCGCAGGCGGACGTTCTCCACCCGGAGCCGGCGGACCTGGACGGCGCGGGCGAGGATGGGCAACATCGCCTGGAGCTTGAAGGGCTTGAGCACGTAGTCGAACGCGCCCCCCTTCATCGCCTCCACGGCCGTCTGCACCGTGCCCTGGCCCGTCATGATGATGCCGACGAGCTGCGGGTCGATGGCGAGCGCCTCGCGGAGCAGCCGGATGCCGTCCATCCCGGGCATCATCAGGTCGCTGAGCAGCACGTCGAAGTTTTCCGATTCGAGCGCAGCCAACCCGTCCTTGCCCGAGGTCACGCCCGTGACCTCGTAGCCCTGCTCGGTGAGTGTCTCGCTCAGGGCCTTCGCAAGCTCCACCTCGTCGTCCACGACGAGCAAGCGCCCCAGGCTGGGCTTTGCCATGACCGTCTCCCCCTCCCACCTGCCGCGCCGCTCAGGCACCGCAGGAGCAGTCTACGTTGACCCCGCCGCCGACGGGCAGGGCGATGCGGACCGTGGTCCCCCGGCCCACGTCGCTGGTAATGTGTATCGCCCCGCCGTGCTCCTGCACGGCCCGCCGGCAGATGGCCAGCCCCAGCCCCGTGCCCTTGCCCTCGTCCTTCGTGGTGAAGAACGGCTCCATCACCCGCGGGAGATGGTCCGCCGGGATGCCCACCCCGGTGTCGGCGAACTCGACCACCACCGCCCGCCGGCCGCCCTCCAGCGAGCCCGGCGCGATGCGAAGGGTCAGGGTGCCGCCCTCGGGCATGGCGTCGCCCGCGTTGGTCAGCACGTTCAGGAAGACCTGCCGCAGGAGCTGGCGGTCGGCCTGGATCGCCGGCACGTCCGGGGCGAACTCCTGGACCACACCGACGCGGCGATTCCGCAGGTGGTGCTGGACCAGTTCCAGCGTCTTCGCGAGGTCCTCGCCCACGTCCACGGTGGACGCCCGGGGCTGGCCGCGGCGGCTGAACTGCAGGAGGTTCGCCACCAGGCCGGCCATCCGCTCGACCTCCTGCTCGACGACTTCTAGGGACGCACGCCGGGGGTCGTCCGCCGGGGTCCGGGCCAGGACGGATTCCACCCGGAGGCTGACGGTGGCGAGCGGGTTGTTCAGCTCGTGGGCGATGCTCGC
>JAIEQN010001026.1 GCA_019747685.1 Gemmataceae bacterium | reverse complement strand
GCCCGCCGGCCACCGCCGCGGCCGACCCGCCGGACGACCCGCCGGGGGTGCGGGCCGGGTCCCACGGGTTGCGGGTCGGGCCGAACGCGCTGTTCTCGGTGGACGATCCCATGGCGAACTCGTCCAGGTTGGTCTTGCCGAGGACGACGGCGTCGGCGGCCCGCAGCCGTCCGACGACGTGGGCGTCGTAGGGCGGGACGAAGTTCGCCAGGATGCGGCTGCCGCAGGTGGTGCGGACGCCCTTCGTACACAGCACGTCCTTGACGGCCACCGGCACCCCGGCCAGCGGCCCGAGCGGCCGGCCGGCGGCCCGCTTGGCGTCCACGGCCGCCGCCTGCCGGCGGACCTCGTCCTCGTCGACGTGCAGGAACGAGTGGAGGGTCGGCTCGCGGTCGCGGACGGCGGCCAGGAAGGCGTCGGCGACCTCGGCGGCGGACGCCTTGCCCGCGGCCTGGAGGGCGACGAGGTCGGCCGCGGTCAACTCGGTCAGGCTCATGGTCGGGGTCCGGAGGCCGGAGTTCACCACGAAGGCACGAAGGCCGCACAAAGGACCACGGAGAAGAATACTCACAGGGAGTCTTCTCCGTGACCCTTCGTGTTGCCTTCGTGCCTTCGTGGTGAGTTCTTACGAATTGTCGAAGACGGCCGGGACGGCGAAGTAGTCGCCGGCGCGGGCCGGGGCGTTCCGCAGGGCCTCGTCCGCCGGCAGCGACGGCCGGGGCTCGTCGTCGCGGAAGACGTTCCGGACCGGCAGCGGGTGGGCCAGCGGCTCGACCCCGGCGGTGTCGACCTCGCGGAGCTGCTCGACGTACCCGAGGATGGCCGCCAGCTGGTCCCGGACCCGGGGCAGGTCGGCCTCGGGCACGTCCAGCCGGGCCAGCCGGGCGACCGCCTTCACGTCGTTCAGGTCGAGGGACATGGGCCGGCCCGTCAGACCTTGATCTCGGCGAACGGCTTCCGCTTGATCGGCTTCTGGATGTTGCCGCTGCGGATGCACTGGACGCAGACCCGGGCCCGGTGGGTCTCGCCGTCGAGGGCGACCTTGATCCGCTGGAGGTTCGGCTTGAACCGCCGCTTGCTGGTCCCGGTGATCTTCTTGCCCACCCCGCCGAGGTACTTGGCCTTGCCGCGGTAGGTCTTCTGGTTGCCGGTGACGGGCTTCTTCCCGCAGACGGCGCACTGCATGCCCATGACACGTCCTCGCTGGCCCGTCGCCCGCCGCCGGCGGCGCGCACAATCGGAACAATCACTTTAGCCGGCCATCGTCGGCCGGCAAGGGCGACCCGGCCGTCGGTCGCACCGTTCTTATTGGTTCCGGCCGCCAGCCCCACCCCACGCCCGAACCAAATTACCCGACCGGAAGAAACAGCGTCAGACCGACGCCCCCGGCCCCGACTGCTACAATGCCCGCCACCCCGCCGCCGTGGTAGCCCCGCATGACGGACCCGCCGCCGAGCCCCCGCCCGCCCGAGCTGGTGAGCGTCGCCGTCCTGTTGATCGGGGCTGTGGCTGCCGGCAGCCTGGCGGTCCAACTCCCGGCCGGGGCTATCCCGTTCCCGTGGTCCGACGCGGCCGGGGGTGCCGGGCTGGTCGTCGGCCTGCTGCCCTGGCACCGGTTCCGGGGTGTCGGACTCATCCCCCCGGCCCTGACGGTGGCGGCCGCGGCCGCCGGCTGGACGGCCGCGGTCGGCTGGTCGACCCCCGCCTGGGTTATCGCCCTCTTCCCGCTCGGGGTCGTCGTCGGCCGGTCCGTCGTCTACCTCGACCGGTTCGACCGGTGGGCGTGGGTGTGGGTGTTCCCGGCTGTCTTGCTGGTCCTGTTCCTGGGCCGGCGGGCGGTCCGGCTCGTCCCGGCGGTCCCATCCCCGGACGGCCTTTCGGACCCGGCAGCCGCCCTCTGGCTGGTTTACCCGGCCGCGGCCCTCGCCCTGTTCGCCTGGTGGGCGTTGTTCCGGCCGTTCTTCGAGCTGGCCTGCGAGCCCATCATTTCGCTCATGTACCGGGTCCGCGGGACCGGGCCGGGGCTGACGGAACTACCCGCCCGCGGGCCGTGCCTGGTGATCGGCAACCACGCCTGCTGGGCCGACCCGTTCTTGCTGGCCAAGGTCCTGCCCCGGCCGATCACCCCGGTCATGACCGCCGCGTTCTACGACCTCCCCGTCATCCGTTGGCTGATGGTCCGGGTCATCAAGGCCATCCGGGTGCCGGAAAAGGCCCTCAAGCAGGACGTGCCCCGGGAGATCCAGGAGGTCATCGCCGCCCTCGACCGCGGCGAGTGCGTCGTGCTGTTCCCGGAGGGCTACCTGCGGCGGAGCGACGAGCGGCCCCTACGGCGGTTCGGCCGGGGCGTCTGGCAAGTCTTGTCCGCCCGGCCGGACACCCCCGTCTTCCCGTGCTGGATCGAGGGCGGGTGGGGGAGCTACACGTCGTACAAGGGCGGTCTGCCGACGAAGAACAAGCGGCCCGACTTCCGCCGCCGGATCGGGGTGGCGGTCGACGGCCCGGTCGGGGTCGTCCCGGACGTGCTGGCCGGCCACCTCGTCACCCGGACCGACCTGATGAACCGGGTGATCGCCGCCCGGAAGTGGCTCGGGCTGCCCGACCTGCCGCCGTTCGAGCTGCCGAAATCGGGGGGCGATGCGGAGGGCGAACCGCCGGTATAGCGCACCAGGGGTTTGCACCCCGGAAGGTGACCTTCCAGGAATGGAAGGACTGGACGGCGAACCGCCGGTATAGCGCACCCGGGGTGCAAACCCCGGGTCCGACGACATCGCCCTTCAGTCATACAGCCACACCTCGACCGGCTCGCCCGGGGCGTGGCCCTCGCGGTCGCGGTCCACCAGCACGAACCCGTCGGCCGTGACCGCGGTACTCAGGATCGACGCCCCGCTGACGGCCACCGGCTCGACCGCCTCCCCGTTCCGCCGGACCCGGACGTAGTCCACCCGGCCGATGGCCGACACGACCTTCGACGCCAGGGGGAGTGTGACCCGCCGGTAGGGCAGCTCCCCCCCCCGGCCGCCGAGCCGCCGCACCACCCGTCCGGCGAACAGGTCGTACCCGCACAGGCAGGAGACCGGGTTGCCGGGGAGGAGGAAGGCAGGGAGGGTGTGAGGGTGCGAGGGCGAGGGCGAGCCGGCCGGGCCAGCCGACCGTCCTCCTGCTCCTTTCACCCTCTCACCCTCACACCCTGGCACCCGCCGCAGGATGCCGACGCCCAAAGGGGACGCCGGCCGCAGCGCGACCCCGTGGACGGCCAGCTCGCCGAGTTCGGCCACCGCCCGCGGGGCGTGGTCCTCGGCCCCGACCGACGACCCGCCGGAGACGAGCACCACGTCGGCCGACGCCGTGGCGTCACGGATCGCGTCCCGGACCGCCTCGTACCGGTCCGGTAGGTACTGCACCGGAAGACCGTCCCCGCCGTCCCGGGCGACCAGGGCCGCCAGCATCGGCGAGTTGCTGTCCACGATCCGGTGGCCTTCCGGCATCGACCCCGGCGGCAACAGCTCGTCCCCCGTGACGAGTAGGGCCACCCGCGGCCGACGGACGGCCTGCACCGTCCCCACACCGACCGAGGCGATCAGCCCCACGTCCTGCGGCCGCAGCACCCGCCCGGCGGGTAACACCCCCCGGCCGGCGGCCACGTCCTCGCCGACCCGGCCGACGTGCCGGCCGGGCGACACCGGCTCGACCGCCAGCACCCGCCCGTCCGGCTCGGGCCGGGCGACCTCGGCCATCAGCACGGCGTCGGCCCCGGCCGGGACCGGCGACCCGGTCATGATCCGGACCGCCTGACCGGGCTGGACCGTCCCGAGGAACGGCTTAGCCGGCCGGGCCTCGCCGACGACCACGAGCGGCAGCGGGTTGTGGGCGTCGGCCCCGAACGTGTCGGCCGCCCGGACCGCGTACCCGTCCATCGCCGCCCGGGCGAACCCGGGGACGCTCGCCGCCGCGACCACCGGTTCCGCGAGTACCCGCCCGGCGGCCTGGTAGAGTGGTACGGGCTCGCCCGGTAGGGGGGCCGTCCGGGCGTCGAGCAGCCGGACCACGTCGGCCGCCTCGGCCCGGTCGCGGAACCCCTTCATCCGCACGTCGAAGAACGGCGTCATCCGGATGCCCTGGAGATGCCGGCGGCGGGGGTGGTCCTGCCACCGGTGGCACCGGCCTCCCGGCCTGGCTACCCGACTCGCACAGGCCGGGAGGCCGGTGCCACCAACACCCGGACCGTCCCGGGCGCATACAACCTGCACGACTCGCGCCGGCCGCACACCCGTCGCCGCTTCGCCGACCGGCACCGCCGGCCGGACCGGCACAGCCCGCCGGGAAAACCGCCCGGCCGGGGGAAATCGCTCAAGCCCGGCGCAGTTCGGACCGGGGCCTGCGTCTACGTTACAACTACCCGGTCGCGGTCGCCGCCCCGACCCCCACGGACGGCAACCTCCGCCCGACCCGAAGGAGCCGAACGATGACCAAGAAGCTCTTCCTGGCCCTGTGGGCCTTCGCCGCCGTGCTCCCGCTGGCCGGCTGCCGCCACAGCAAGTGCTGCTCCGGCCCGAGCGCCAGCTACGCCATCCCGGCCCCGTGCAACGACTGCGGCAAGCCGGCCACCCTGCCGCCGACGAGCATCCCGGTCACCCCGTAGCCGGCGGCTGTTCGTTTCCGGTGGCACCGGCCTCCCGGCCTGTGCTGTTCGGCCGCCGGCCGGGAGGCCGGTGCCACCGGCCCATCCCCCCGCACCGACCTCCCGCTCCCCCCGGTCACATCCCGGCCGTCCGGCCCGCCCGCCCCAACGGGGCGCCGCGCGTTCGTCGCCCGGCCCGAAACCGCCGGCCCCGGTTTGCCCGCCCGGCCGGGCCGGCGCA
>JAIEQN010000219.1 GCA_019747685.1 Gemmataceae bacterium | reverse complement strand
CGGCCGCGGTCCGGGCCGCCGCCGCGGCGCTGACGACGGCCGACCCGGAAGCCGCGACCGAGGCCCTGCGGGTCCTCCACGCCGACCCGGCCGCGGCGGTCGCGGCCATCCGGGCGGCGGTCAAGCCGGTGGTTGTACCCGACCCGGGTACGGTCGCCCGGTGGATCGCCGACCTCGGGGCCGACGAGTTCGCCGACCGGGAGCGGGCCGAGAAGGAGCTGACCCGGCGGGCGACGACCCTCGCCCCGACCGTCCGGGCCGCCCGGACCGCCAACCCGACGACCGAACAGGCCCGTCGGATGGACCGCATCCTGGCCGCCGCCGAGCAGCCGACCCCGGACGACCGGGCCGGGGTGCGGGCGGTCGGGGTGCTGGCCCGGGTCGGCACCCCGGAGGCGGTGGCGGTGCTGCGGGAGCTGGCCGCCGGGGCGGCCGGGGCCGAGCCGACCCGGGCCGCGGCCGAGGCACTGAAACACCTCGGGCGGTGATCCGGCGGGGGATCGTCAGGCGGCGGTCGCGGCCAGGGCCCGCATCACCGCGTCGTACCGCCGCCCGGTGTTGTACCGGTCGACCACCCCGAGGGCGTGAACCACCCCCGGGACGAACAGGCACAGGGTCAGCCCGGCGTTCTTGACCGCCTCGGCCTTCGACCCCGACGACAGGACGGCCAGGGGCGGGCAGACCACCGCTAATACCGATCGCATGACCAGCACCTCCGGGGCGGGGCGGGCGGCCCCACCCAATGAAGACGTTACCAGGGGGTTCGTGAAGCGCCGCTGAATATTGGCCGTGACGCCCCCGTTACACGGACAACCCCCGGACGGCCGGGTTCGGCCACCGCCGGCCCCCGACCGTCACCCGCTCGGTCGTGCGGACGGACCCGCATCCGACTCGGCCCGGTACGAATGGCGGCCAGACCCTGACGATCGGCCCGCAATAATTGGTTCGGCCGCAGGGTGTGCGTGTTGCCGAACCAAACCAATCCGAGCCGGCGGCCGGCCGGCCTGTCCGCCGGCCGGCCGACCGGGTACGCTGATCCCTCCGTCGGAGGCGGCGTCTTGGCCCACCCGGTCGAACTCATCCTGGCCCTGCTCGGGGTGGCCGTCGCCCTCGGGGTCCTGGCCGAGCAGGTCGGCATCCCGTACCCGATTCTGCTGGTCGTCGGCGGCCTGGTGCTGAGCCTCCAGCCGTGGACCCCGGACGTCCAGTTCGACCCGAAGCTGGTCTTCCTCCTGTTCCTGCCCCCGCTCCTGTACGCCGGGGCGTTCCGGACCGAGTGGCCGGTGTTCCGGCTGCACCTGCGGGCCATCACCCTCCTGGCCGTCGGGCTGGTCCTGTTCACGACGACGCTGGTGGCGGCCGCCGCCCATTACTGGCTCGAACTGCCCTGGTCCGTCGGATTCGTCCTCGGGGCCCTCGTCTCCCCGCCGGACGCCGTCGCGGCCATCGCCGTCCTCCAGCGGGTGAAGGTGCCGCGAGTCGCCGTCACGATCCTGGAAGGGGAAAGCCTGGTGAACGACGCCACCGCCCTGGTCACCCTGCGGGTGGCGGTCGGGGCGGCGGCCGGGGCGGCCGGGGCGTTCGACCCGTGGGACGCCGGCGGCGAGTTCGCCCTGGCCGCCGGCGGCGGGGTGCTGATCGGCCTGGCCGGGGGGTGGGCGGCCGTCGGGCTGCACAACTGGCTCGACCGCCGCGGGCTGGCCGCGCCGAAGGTCGCCATCACACTGACCCTGCTCACCCCCTACGCCGTCTACCTGCCGGCCGAGCACCTGCACCTGTCCGGGGTGCTGGCGGCGGTGGCGGCCGGGCTGTGGGTCGGGAACCGGTGCGAGCAGGTGTTCCGGCCGGAGCTGTACGAGGAGGCCCGGGCCGTCTGGGAGTGGGTCGAGTTCCTCCTCAACAGCCTGATCTTCATCCTCATCGGCCTGCTCCTGCGGACCGTCCTGGAGCAGCTCGACGGCGGCCGGTCGCCGACCGACCTGGTCCTGGCCGCGGCCGGGGTCAGCCTGGTCGTGGTCGCGGCCCGGCTGGCCTGGGTGTTCCCGGGGGCGTACCTGCCGCGGTGGCTGGACAAGGTGGTCCTCGGGGCCGACCCGCAGTACCCGTCCTGGCGGGCGGTGGTGGTGGTCGGGTGGACGGGGATGCGGGGGGTGGTGTCGCTGGCCGCCGCCCTGGCCCTGCCGCCGTTCCGCGAGCGGGGCCTGATCCAATTCCTCACCTTCTGGGTGGTCTTTGCCACCTTGGTCGGCCAGGGGCTGACACTGCCGCTGGTGATCCGGCTGCTGGGGGTCGGCGGGGCCGCGGACCCCTCCCCCCGGCCCCCCCTCGTAGGGGAGGGGGCCGGGGGGAGGGGTCGGTCTTGATCCCAGCCCCCGGGCGCGAAAGTTGCTCATTCGTCTGACCCGGCCACCGCCGGCGGTGGCCGCCCCACCCCCGACGGAGGAAGCCGATGAGGACCGTGCTGGGCGGCGTGCTGGCGGTCGGCCTGGCGGCCGCGGCGGCCACCGCCGACGACAAGAAGGACCCGCCGGTCGACGGCAAGAAGCTGATCGGCAAGTGGGAGCCGAAGGAGGCCAAGAAGGACCCCAAGACCACCATCGAGTTCGCCAAGGACGCGAAGCTCGTCCTGACCGTCGAGGCCGGCGGGAAGGCCCAGAGGTTCGAGGGCACCTACAAGCTCGACGGGAACAAGCTGCGGATGAAGATGAGGCTCGGGGAGAAGGAGGTGGACGAGGAGGTGGCCGTCCTCCGGCTGACCGACGAGGAGTTCGAAACCGAGGACGCGAAGGGAAAGAAGGAGACGTTGACGCGGGTGCGGGCTAATAAATAGCTCCGGGTGCCCGGGCCGCGCCGCCCGGGGTCGTCCTCTCCTCCGCATAACAGGACTACGGAGATGCGGGCGTTATCCACGTTCGCCCTGGCCGGGGTGATGGCGGCCGGGGTGTCGGCCGACGACCCGGCCGGGAAGATCGACGGGAAGAAGCTGGTCGGCAAGTGGGAGCCGGTCGACCAGCCGAAGGGGACCAAGGCGGTGGTCGAGTTCGCCAAGGACGGCAAGCTGCTGGTCCGCAGCGAGTACGGCGGCCAGCCGTACAAGCTGGAAGGGAAGTACAAGCTGGACGGGAACAAGCTGGCCGTCGTCCTCGACCGCAACGGGAAGGACCAGCCGGCCACCATGACCGTCTCCAAGCTGACCGACGACGAGCTGGTCTGGCTGGAGGCCGGGAAGAAGAAGGCGGACACCCTCAAGCGGGTCAAGGACGCTAAGAAGTAGCCGCCCCGGCGGGGCGGCCCCCAACCCAGGTGACGCGATGAGGACCTTGTTCGGGGCCGGGCTGGTGGTCGGTCTGGCCCTCGCCGCGACGGCCGCCCCGGCCGACGACCCGCCGGCGAAGATCGACGGCAAGAAGCTGGTCGGCAAGTGGCGGCCGACCGGGAAGAACGTGGCCGAGGGCGTCAAGGCGGTGATCGAGTTCACCAAGGACGGGAAGGTCGCCATCGAGATGGAGAAAGGGGAGCAGAAGAAGTCGGTCAAGGGGGCGTACAAGCTGACCGGCGACAAGCTCGCCCTCTCCCTCGACCGGGGCGGGAAGGAGGACAAGGAGACGATGACCGTCACCAAGCTGACCGACGACGACCTGGTGATGGAGGACCCGAAGGGGAAGGTCGACACCTTCAAGCGGGTCAAGGAGGCGGACGAGAAGGAGAAGAAGTAGGACGGCGGGCCGGGCGGCCTCACCCTACACCAGGCCCCGGATCGCGTCGGCCGCCCGCCGGCACTGGTCGGCCGTCACGTCCAGGTGGGTGACGGCCCGGATCACGTTCCGGCCCAGGGCTGCCACCAACACACCCTTCTCCCGTAACCGCCCGGCCACGCCCCGCGCCGACCCCAGCGACGGCTCGACCTCGAACCAGACCAGGTTGGTTTCCACCACCGGCGGCACCAGCCGCAACCCCGGGACCTCGGCCACCGCCTCGGCGATGATTTTGGCGTTGGCGTGGTCCTCGGCCAGCCGGCCGACGTGCCGGTCCAGCGCGTACAGGCAGGCCGCCGCCAGGTAGCCGACCTGCCGCATCGCCCCGCCGAACAGCTTCCGCACCCGCCGGCCGTGGGCGATCAGGTCCTTCGGCCCGACCAGGGCCGACCCGACCGGCGCCCCCAGCCCCTTGCTGAAGCAGACCGAGACGGTGTCGAAGTGCCGGGCCCACTCCTTCAGGCCGACCCCCGACGCCACGACCGCGTTCCAGACGCGGGCGCCGTCCAGGTGCATCGCCAGCCCGTGCGACCGCGCCCAGGCCGAGACCGCCGCCACCTTCTCCAGCGGGTAGACGGTCCCGCCGCCGCGGTTGTGGGTGTTCTCCAGGCACACCAGCCGGGACCGGACCGAGTGCATGTCGTCCGGGTGGAGCTTGTCTTCGAGGTCGGCCACGTCCAGGACGCCGAACCGACCGTCGACCTGCCGCAGGGTGACGCCGGACAGGGCGGCCGGGGCCCCGGCCTCCCACAGGTAGACGTGGCTGGTGCTTTCGAGCAGGACCTCGTCCTGCGGCCGGCAGTGGACCCGGACGGCGACCTGGTTGCCCATCGTCCCGGTCGGGACGAACAGCCCGGCCTCCATCCCGAAGTAATCCGCGACCCGCCGCTCCAGCTCGTTGGCCGTCGGGTCCTCGCCGTACACGTCGTCCCCGACGGCCGCGGCCATCATGGCCGCCAGCATCCCGGGGGTCGGCTTGGTCAGGGTGTCGGAGCGGAGGTCGATCATGGTTGGGTCCGACGGAAAGACTGGCCCGCTGATGACGCAGACTTCGCCGCAGATGAAGCCGGATTGCCGTGTTGAAGACATCTAGCCCCCGGCGTCTCG
>JAIEQN010000716.1 GCA_019747685.1 Gemmataceae bacterium | reverse complement strand
AGCCGGTCGAGCAGGGCCGGGGCCGCGTCCTTGGCGTCCGGCCCGGCCTTCGCCAGCGCGTCGGCGGCGGCCGCCCGGGCGGCCGGGTCGTTGTCGCCCAGCACGGCGGCCAACGGCCCGACGGCCTTCTTGGCCAGGTCCGGGAACCGCCCGAGGGCCACGGCCAGCTCCTTCCGTACCCGGGCGTCCTTCTCGGCCTTCAGCCCCTCGACGATCTCGTTCTCGATCGCCCGGGCCGACTCGGCCTTCAGCCCGGCGATGCTGACGGCCGCCTGCCGCCGGACGGCCGGGCTGCTATCGACCCGCAGCGACCGGCCGATGTTGGGCAGCGCGTCCTTGTACTGGTGCTGCGTCCACACCTCGGCGAGGGCGGCGACGGCCAACGCCCGCTTCCGGGCCGAGGCGTCGTTCTGGAGGACGCTCACCCACTCCGACGCCTTCTTGCCGTCGTAGACCGGGTCGGCCGGCGGCTGGGCCAGAACGCCCGGGGCCGTCAGCCCGGCGAAGAGTACGACCGTGAGGCGGGCGGCGGACATGCGGCACCCCGGCGGCGGGCGGTCGGCGTTGATGATACGACGACCCCGGCCGGGGGGTCAAACGGTTTACCGCCGGCCCCGGCCGGGGTACAACGGCGGCGGGGGGTCGCCATGCGCTACGACCTGCGGCTGCACGGGGTAACGGCCGACGGGGTGAAATGCCGGGCCGACATCTCGGCCTACGCCCGCAGCAAGGAGGAGCTGTTCAAGGAGGCCGACCTGGCCGCCCGGGCCGGGCCCTGGCTGGCGGTCGAGCCGCCCTACGACCTCATCCCCGAGGGGCAGACGATCACCATCGAGCACGTCACCGACCTGTCGGGGCGGGCCAAGCGGAAGCGGCGGTAACGCGGTTCGGGTTGCCCGATCGGCCCGGACCGGGTATCACCCGGCGATTCTCCGCACTGCCCTCCGGAGGGGAGCCGATGCTCGGTCTGGCCAGGTCCGCCCTGCGGGTGCTGCCGGTCCCGGTCCGCCGGGAGGGCCGGCACCTGCTCAACCGGGTCGGGCTGTGGTGGGACCGGGCGGCCGGCCGCACCACCGTCCGCCGCCCGCCGGCCGAGTTCGTCACCGGGATCGGCGGCGGGTGGGAGGTGGGCGACGCCTTCCTCCGCCACTTCCGCAACCTGGCCGACCTGAAGCCGGGCGAGGCGGTGCTGGACGCCGGGTGCGGGGTCGGGCGGATGGCCGTGCCCTTGATCCCGTACCTCGGGCCGGCCGGCCGGTACGAGGGGTTCGACATCATCCGCGATTACGTCCGCTGGTGCCGGCGGGCCATCACCCCGCGGTGGCCGAACTTCCGGTTCACCCACGCCGACATCTTCAACCGCGAGTACAACCCCCGCGGCCCGGTGCGGGCCGGCGAATATCGCTTCCCGTACCCGGGCGGGTCGTTCGACTTCGCCTTCCTGACCTCGGTGTTCACCCACCTGATGCCGCCGGACGCGGCCCACTACCTGGCCGAGGTCGGGCGGGTGTTGAAGCCGGGCGGCCGGGCGCTGGCCACGTTCTTCCTGCTCAACGGGGAGTCGAACCGGCTGGTGGACGCCGGCCGGGGGCGGTTCACCCTATTCCCGGCCGAGGGGGTGTACCGGGTCCACCGGCGGGACATCCCGGAGGCATGTATCGCGCTGGACGAGGGCTTCGTGGAGGGGGCGATCCGGGCCGCCGGGCTGACCCTCGACCGGCCGGTCCGGTACGGCGACTGGTGCGGCCGCCCGGACGGGTACGACTTCCAGGACATCCTGATCCTGCGGAAGAGGTGATCGAGTCGTTCGGCATGACCGGATCGTCCTTGACCGGGTCGTCCCCGTCTTCGGCCTGTAGGGCCGTTTCCGTCAGCCCAGGCCGAAGGCCTGGGTCCGCGGATCAGTCAACAACCCCCGACCCTGTAAGGGTCGTTCAGGACCGAGGTGGTTGCCGGGCCTGGAACGTCCCCTTCAGGGCCGGGGCTTCTGCGGACGCTCTCCCAGCCCTCCGGGCTGGGCTGACGGAAACGGCCCTACAGGCCGAGGACGACGACAAATCCACCCCCGGCCCTGCGGCCCGGGCTAACGGAACCGGCCCTCCGGGCCGAAGACGAGGACCAGACCCGCCGGCCCGGGCCGACACCCCGGGCCATGGTTGCTTTTCGTGCCGGCCGGGCGTCGGTGTCGATGTCACCCGGCGTCCAACCACGCCGCGGCGTGATCGAGGTACGCGGCCCGAATCCCCGCGAACTGCGTGACGTTCGGGATGGGGTTGAGTTCGAGCAGGGGCTTCGCCCCGTCGGAAGAGACGACGTAGTCGGCCGCACAGACCGCCAGGTCGAAGTGGTCCCGCAGCGCCTGCACGTCGGCGGCCAAGTCCAGGTCAAGGTCCACGAACGCCGCGTCGGCGTGGTGGATCGACTTCTTCCAGTCGTCCCCGCCCAGCCGGAGCTGCCAGAGCCGGTCGCCGACCGCGGTGACGCGGACCGCCTGCCCCTCCAGGAACGGCTCGAACAGGGTCGGCTCGGCCGCCGGCCAGTCGCCCGCGACCCGTTCTTTCCCCTCGCCGCAATGCCACTCGCCCCACTTGGCCACGGTCGGGCCGGCGGCGAAGGTGGTGCCGGCGTCGGCGTACCCCCGGGGCAACCCGGCGAACCGGGACACCCGCCGGACCCGGGCCAGGTTGGCGATCCGCGGCCGGCAGTCCAACATCCCATAGGCCGACGGCAGGCACCGCCCGCCCCACAGGGCCAGGGTGGCGAACGCCGGCAGGTCGTCCTCGAAGATGCCGTGGAACACCACCGCCCCGACCGGCCCGTCCCAGTCCCAGCTCCCAGTGCGGGAGGTGTGCAGTTCGCCGGCCCGGAGTTGGAGCTTGGGGGGCATCGGGTACGAAACCACCGGCCGGGCGACGCGGGACCGCGGCTCCTTCGCCTCGGGCGGGTCGAGGCCGATCAGGACGGCAAGGTCGGCGGGCATCGGGCACCTCCGCAAGCGCAACCGGAGTGGCCAGGCCCGAGTCATCGATGCCCCGGTGTCTTTCAGGAGCCGGGCATCGGAGACTCGCCCCCGGCCACCGAAATCGACCCGTCAGCATTTTTTGCTTGACCCGCGACTTCGTCACATCATCATGTACGCGGAGGGGGACACCGGGTCCCCCCGCCACCGTGGACCCACCCCCCTCGCCCCCGGAGTCCGCCCGATGCGACCCGCCTCCCTCCTTCTCGCCCTGACCTTCGGCCTGATCGTCCCCACATCGGCCTCGGCAGGGTCGATCTTCCTGACCGGCCACGACCCCGACTTCCACGCCTACCTGGGCGGCAACCCGTCCGGTGCTGCGAACATCAACCGGGCGGCCATCGGCTTCGTCACCGACCCGGTGTTCAACCCCTACACCGCCGGCGGGATCAACAAGTTTCTGTTCGTCGAGTCGTCGATCAGCCCGCCGGGGGGCCACGTCAACGGGGTCAACGGCATCCTGGCGAGCGGGTACGTGCAGGGAACG
This sequence comes from Gemmataceae bacterium, assembly GCA_019747685.1. Classification (GTDB taxonomy): domain Bacteria; phylum Planctomycetota; class Planctomycetia; order Gemmatales; family Gemmataceae; genus Urbifossiella. Next base: position 1,342 of record JAIEQN010000716.1, on the reverse strand, counting down.
GACTTCGACTTCGCCGACGCGTCCACACTGAACGCGGCCCTGGATCAGCTCGGCACCCAGTACAACGCGATCGTGATCGCGTCCGACTTCGGCGGGGTTCTGACCCAGGCCGAGCTCGACATCCTGAACGCCCGCAAGGTCGACCTCATCAACTTCCTGAACTCCGGCGGCGGGCTGTACGCCATGGCCGAGAGCGGTCCGCCCAACGGGTTGACGACCGGCGGCCAGTTCGGGTTCCTGCCGTTCGTCGTGGCCAGCGCCGCCCTGGACCAGTTCGAGAGCGGGAACACCCTGACCCCGTTCGGCGCGAGCCTCGGGCTGACCGACGCCGACATCAACGGGAACGCCTCCCACAACATCTTCACCGGGATCGGCGGGCTGAGCGTCGTCGACCGCGACCCCAACGGGAACATCCTGACGATCGCCGGCCGGGTCCAAGTGAGCCTGGTCCCGGAGCCGATGTCCTTGACCCTGGCCGCCGTCGGGGCGGTCGCGGTCTTCGGCCGGGTCGCCGGCCGACGGGCCCGGGGCTGACCGCCCCGCCCGCCGGGCCGACCGGTCAGCTGCACCCGCTGGTGGCCCCGCAGGTGTCGCACTTGGCGCAGGCCCCGCTCCGGACGAGCGTGAGCTGGCCGCATTCGGAGCACGGGTCGCCCTCGTACCCCTTCTGCCGGGCGATCTTGATCTTCTCCTCCCGGCTGGTCGCCGGCGGGGCCGCCACGAACCCGCCCCGGGCCGGGGCCGAGACCGTCACCGTCCCGCCGCCGTTGCCGTTCGCCTTCGGCTTGGCGTGCCCGTTGCCGTTCACCTTCGGCTTGCCGTCGGCGACCGCCGGGGCCGGGCCGCCCGGCTTCAGGTGGGTCGACCGCGGCGGGGCCAGCGGGTGCGTGTTGCCGGGGGCGGCCGCCTCGTCGGCCGTCACCTTCCGGGTGCCCACCACCTCCTCGTCGTCGAAGTCCGGGTCGTCGTCCTCGTCGTGCAGGGCGTCGGCCCGCAGGTCCTCCGGCAGCACGTGGGCCAGGTCGGTCCGCCCGAGGTAGGTGACGGCCAGCTCCCGGAAGATGTAGTCGATGATCGACGTGGACATCTTGATGTACGGGTTCCCCTGGACCGGGCCGTTCGGCTCGAACCGGGTGAACAGGAAGGCGTCCGCGTACTCCTCCAGCGGGACCCCGTGTTGCAGCCCGAGGCTGATGGCGATGGCGAAGCAGTTGGTCATGCTCCGGAACGCCGCCCCCTCCTTGTGCATGTCGATGAAGATTTCCCCGAGGGTGCCGTCCTCGTACTCCCCGGTCCGCAGGTACATCTTGTGGTTGCCGATCCGGGCCTTCTGGGTGTACCC
>JAIEQN010000295.1 GCA_019747685.1 Gemmataceae bacterium | reverse complement strand
GAGCTGGCCGGGTGGGTCGGGCCGGCCGCGGCGGTCGGGGCGGCCGGGGTGCTGGTCGCCCTCGGGGCGGAGAGCCGGCAGGCGGTCCCGCCGACCGCGGCCTGGGCGGCAGTGGTGGACGTGGCACCGGGGGCCGCCGAGGGGGCGGCGGTCGGGCTGTTCGCCGTCTACCGGCCGGACTCCGGCGACGCCCGGCTCGGATCGGTCCACGGCGGCGAACTCGACCTGGACACGGCCGGGGTCGAGAACCAGACCCGGCGGCGGGTGCAGACCGACCTCGGGGCCTGGCACTGGGAGGGTTTCGCCCTGCCGGCCGGGCTGCGGCTCGGGCCGTTCCGGGCGACCGTGCCGACCGGATCGCTCGCGGCGACGGCCCGGTTCGGCCCGGACGGCGTCACCGGCCGGCTCGACCCCGGGCCGTTTACCGGACCGGCCGACGCCCTGGTCCGCACCCCGGCCGGCGAACCGCTCGGGGTCCGGATCGCCGCGGACGGGACGTTCGCGGTCGGCGGGGTGTTGCCGCCCGACCAGTACCTGACCGGCGGCGTCCTGTCGGACGTGCAGCAGCGGCGGCAGGAGGTCTACCGGAAGCTCCTGACCCCGCCGGTGGCCCGGCACCGGGACGGCCGCGACCTCCTGTTCGTCTGGGCCGGGTCGGACGAGCCGCCGTTCACCACCGGCGAAGGGACGCGGACGGTCGGGCAGGCGCTCTTGGTCGTCCCGCTGCGGTTCGAGCGGACCCCGCCGGACACGGCGGTCACGGTCCCGCGGGGGTTCATCCCGGCGTGGACGACCGGCCCGGCCCGGCCGCTCCGGCTGCCGGTCGAGGGCACCGAGCCGCAGAAGCTGCGGCTGCGGTTCGTCTTGCCGCCGGCGGTCGTGCCGCTGGCGGTGGAGCGGGCGACGCTGACGGTCCGGGTGCGGGCCCCGTCCCGGCGGGTGACGGTGGCCGGGGACGGGGTCGTGCTCCGCGAGGTAGAAAGCCCGGCCGAGCCGGTCCGGGTCGAGATCACCGACCCGAAGGCGCTCCAGCCCGACGCTGGCGGCGGGCTGAGCTTCACCGTCGCCGTCGGCGGCCGGACCGACGCGGACGGGAAGCCGGCCGACGTGCGGCTGGTGAACGCCGATGGCCAGTGGCGGATCGAGGCGGTGGGGTTGGAGGTCAGCGGGCGGACGGGGAGGTAAGCGCACAGGCCGGGAGGCCTGTGCCACCGAACCACCTGTTTGGTGGCACAGGCCTCCCGGCCTGTGCGGAGGTCAGAACATGCCGACGGGCGGGCCGGTCGTCGAGACCCGGCAACTGACCAAGAAGTACGGGTCGTTCCTGGCCTTGGACCGGCTCGACCTGGCGGTCGAGAAGGGCCAAATCTTGGGCTTCATCGGCCCGAACGGGGCCGGGAAGACGACGGCCATCAAAATCCTCGTCGGGCTGGCCCGGCCGACCGCCGGCACCGCCACCGTCGCGGGCATCGACTGCGTCAACGAGCCACGGAAGATCAAGCGGCTGCTCGGGTACATGCCCGACACCTTCGGGGCCTACGACAACATGCGGGTCGGCGAGTACCTCGACTTCTTCGGGGCCGCCTTCGGCATCCCCCGGAAGGAGCGGGCCAAGCGGATCGACGCCACCCTCGACCTGGCCGGGGCGGCCAAGTTCAAGGACCTGTACGTCGAGGCCCTGAGCCACGGGATGCGGCAGCGGGTGGCGGTCGCCCGGACGCTCCTGCACGACCCGGTCGCCCTGATCCTGGACGAGCCGGCCAACGGCCTCGACCCGCAGGCCCGGATCGAGATGCGGCAGCTCCTGCTCGACCTGGCCGCCCGCGGCAAAACGCTGATCGTCACCAGCCACATCCTGCCGGAGCTGGCCCGGATTTGTCACCGCGTGGCGATCATCACCCGGGGCCGGTTGCGGGCTTACGGGACGCTGGACGAGATCGCCCGGCAGCTCAGCCCGCTGCGGACGATGGAAGTCCTCCTCACCCGGGCCGAGGAGACGGAGATGGCCGCCGCCCTGGTCCGGCACCACGTCGAGCCGGACGCCGACGTGACGGCCTCGCCGTCCGAGTTCGCCGTCCGGGTGCGGACGGCCCGGGGCGACGCCGAGCTGGCCGGGCTGTTGGGCAAGCTGGTCGCGGCCGGGGTCGGGGTGGCCCAGTTCCGGGAGGTCCAGACCGACCTGGAGGAGGCGTTCATGACCGCCGCCAAGATGGGTCACCCGGATATCGAGGTGGTGTCGTAGCCGGCCCGTGGAGCGCGGGCCGGACGCCCCGGTCTTGCCCTCTCCCCTTAGGGGAGAGGGTGGCACCCGGTCGCAGACCGGGTGACGGGTGAGGGGAACTGCTACGTCCCCTCACCCGGCACCCGGCCCGAAGGGCCGGTTCCGCTAGCCCAGCCCGGAGGGCTGGGTACGCGGGTGTTCCACACGCCCCCGACCCTGAAGGGGTCGTTCCGGGTCGGATGGGTGGTTGCCGCCCCCGGGAACGGCCCCAACAGGGCCGTGGGTTCTCGCCGGACGCGACCCAGCCCTCCGGGCCGGGCTGGCGGAACCGGCCCTTCGGGCCGAAGACCAACACCCCCGAGCATCGCCGCCTGTGAACCCGATCATCCGCCGCGAGCTACTCGACCTGCTCCGCACCCGCAAGGCCCTGGCCGCCGAGTTCGGGCTGGCCGCGGCCGCCGCCCTGCTCGTCCTGGTCCGCTGGCCGACCGGCGGGGTCGGCGACCTGAACGGGACGGCCGCCCTCCAGGTCCTGCGGGTCTACGGGTACGGGCTGCTCGCCTGCCTCTTGCTCGTCCTGCCGGCGTTCCCGGCCACCGCCATCGTCCGCGAGCGGGTCCGCGGCACCCTGGCCCTGTTGCTCAACTCGCCGATGTCGCCGACCCGCATCTACCTCGGCAAGCTCGGCGGGGCGCTCGGGTTCACCGCCCTCCTGCTTCTGATGACCGTCCAAGGTGCCGCGGCCTGCTACGCCCTCGGCGGCTCGACCATGAGCGGCGGGGTCGGCCTCCTGTACGCCGTCCTCGGGGCGGCGGCGGTGCAGGTGGCGGCCCTCGGGCTGTACGTCAGCAGCCGGGCGCAGACCACCGACGGGGCGTTGCGGGCGACCTACGCCGCCGTCCTGGGGGTGACGTTCGTACCGCTCGCCGCCCACTACCTGATCCCCCGGGACAACGCCATCCTCGACATCGTCGCGTCGTGGTTCGGGGCGCTGTCGCCGGTCCCGGCGGCGATGGAGGTGGTCGGGCACGGCGGCCTCGGCATCCCCGGCAGCGACTACGGGAGCGGCGCCGTCCTGCGCTATCTCATCGTCGCCGGCCTGACGAGTCTGCTGCTCGCGGTGATGACCGTTCGGAAGCTGGCTCGGGCGCCGCTGGACGTGGCCAGGGCGGCCGGGGTAATGACCGACGACCGGTCGCGGGGGGAGCGGGCGGCCCGCCGGGTGCTGTACCTGGTCGACCCGAAGCGGCGGACCCGGGGCATCGGCCGGTGGGTGAACCCGGTCATGGTCAAGGAGTTCCGCAGCCGGAAGTTCGGCCGGGCCGACTGGACCCTGCGGCTGGTCGCCCTGACGGCCATCCTGTCGCTCGCCCTGAGCGTGGTGGCGGCGGGCGGGGCACTCGGTTGGGGCGTCGAGGTGATCGGCGGGGCCTTGGTCATCCTCCAAGCCGCCCTGCTCATCCTGTTCGCCCCGAGCCTCGCCGCCGGCCTCGTCAGCGCCGAGCGGGAGTCCGGGACGTGGACCCTCTTGCGGACCACGCCGCTCACCCCCGGGCGGATCGTCCGCGGCAAGCTGATGAGCGTGGCCTGGCCGGTGCTCTTGCTCCTGGTGGCGACGTTCCCCGGGTACGTCGTCATGACGACCCTCAAGCCGGAGACGGCCCACCAGGTCGAGCGGGTGTTGATCTGCCTGGGGGTGACGGCGGCGTTCGCCGTGCTGGTCGGGGCGGCGGCGAGCAGCGTGTTCCGGACGACCGCGGCGGCGACGGCCGCGGCCTACCTGGTGCTGGCGGCGGTCTGTGTCGGGCCGTTGTTGGTCTGGCTCGGCCGGGACGCCCCGTTCGGGCACCGGACGGTGGAAGCCGCCCTGACGATCGACCCGGTGGCCGCGGCCCTGCGGGCGGCCGACACCCCGGGGTTCACCCAGTACGACCTCCTGCCGGCGAACTGGTGGGTCATCGGCTCGGCGTGCGTGGTGCTGCTCGGGGTGCTGGCCGTCCGCGTCCGCCAGCTCTACCGGCCGGAGTAGCGGCCGTCCGGGGCCGGATGGTTCTGGCCCGGACACACACCCCGGGCCTGACACATTCGGTTGCGGCCTGAATCATCCTGTTCCGACAAAACGAATCCTGTCAAGGGAAAATTGGTCTTGGTGGTGTCTCTGTTTGGGCGAGCCGGGAGCGTGAGCGACCGGAGTAACTCAAGCTCCGGTCGCTCACGCTCCCGGCTCGCCAGCCACGCAGGCCGAAACGGAGACGCCACCGGTTTTCCGGCCACCTGCAACGGACGAGCGATGCCTTCCGCACTTCCCGGCCTCGTTGCCTTCGGCTTGTTCGCCGCCCCGGCCCCGGCCGACGACGGCCCGGACTCGCCGATGGACGCCGACCCGGCGGTGCCGATGCCGCGGCTGGTGAACGCCTTCCCGGCCGGGTCGCTGGAGCTGTGGCTGGCCGCCCTCGGCCGGCCCGAGCAGGACTTCCAGGCCCAGGCCGCAATGACCATCGCCTCGGCCCACGGGCGGGGGATGCCCGGCCTCGGGGCGACGGTCGGGCCGCTGGTGCGGGTCCTCGACCGGCCCGGCCAGTCGCCGGCGGCGCGGCTGGCGGCCGCCCGGGCGCTGGTGGCACTC
>JAIEQN010000199.1 GCA_019747685.1 Gemmataceae bacterium | reverse complement strand
CGCAGTACCCGACCCGCACCCCGGCCCGGCGGAGCTGCCGGCCGTACTCGGCGTCCTCGGCCACCCCGAACGCCGCCCACCGCACCCGCCGGAGCACGTCCGCCCGGAACGCCATCCCCATCCCCCGTAGCGGGACGGGGAGGCCGAGCCGCCCCCGACCGGCCGCGATGGCGTCATCGACCGCCGCCCCGACCGCGGCGGCATACGCCCCCGGCCCGGCGTCCGGGTTGCCGAACCGGACGGCGGCTTGCACCGCCTCCGCCCCGGCCACGAACGCCGCGTCGAGTTCCCGCAGGGCGGCCGGGTTCAGGGTCCCGTCGGCGTCGAGCATCAGGACGATGTCCGGGACCACAGGCCGGAGGCCTGTGCCACCGGAGCCCAGCACCCGCTCCAGGCCGGCCGCGACGGCGTAGCCCTTCCCCGGCCGGGCCGGGTCGTCGCGGACGACGACCTCGGCCCCGTGGTCGCGGGCGACGGCCGCCGTCCGGTCCGAGCAGTTGTCGGCGACCACGACGACGCGGACGAGGTGGGCTGGGTAGTCCTGGGCGGCGACGGCCCGGAGGGCGGCCGGTAGGCCGGCCTCCTCGTCCCGGGCCGGGATCAGGACGGCGAAGGTGTGGCGCACAGGCCGGGAGGCCTGTGCCACCAAGACAGAAGTAGCACAGGCAGGAATGCCTGGGCCACCAGGCAAAGAATCTTGGTGGCACGGGCCTCCCGGCCTGTGCGCCGCCGGTCGCCGGGCGATCACCCCAACGGCCGTGAGGGCGGCGAAGTACAAGACGGCGGCCGTCGCCGGGACCAGCACCGCGACGGCCGCCGCGAACCCAACCATACGCCCCCCGAATCCTAAACACTCAAACACCCAACACCCAACACCCAACACCCAACACCCGCCGCGGGCGGAGCCCCCTCCTCCTTTCGGCCGGGACCCGCTATGGTATTCAGTCTGCCGCCGGCGTTTCGCCCGGCCCAGTTTCCCCACGCCCCCGCGGAGGCCCGGACATGGCGAAGGCCAAGGAAGCCCGCTCGACCATCAAGCTCAAGAGCGAGGCCAGCGACCACTGCTACTTCACCGAGAAGAACCGGAACAACACCAAGGAGCGGCTGTCGCTCCGCAAGTACGACCCGATCGTCCGCCGGCACGTCATGTACAAGGAAGCCAGCAAGCTGTGAGGCCGGGTACAGGCCGGGAGGCCTGTGCGGCTCCTCGGCACCCTGTTCCCTTTTCCCTCCCCGGTGGTAAACTGGGGTCGCGCGGCAACTTCGGTCCCGGGCGGGGGTGCGGGTCATGGACCTCGGGGCGGACCGGGTGTTGGTGGTGATCGGCCGGACCCGGCACAAGATGGTCCTGGTCGAACTCCAGGAGGCGGTCAAGCGGGGGGCCAAGTTCATCGAGCTGCGGCTCGACTTCCTGGCCAAGGCGGTCGACTTCAAGCGGCTCACCCCGACCAAGGGGTGCCCGTGGATGGCCACCATCCGCCGCCCGACCGACGGCGGGCGGTTCCCCGGGTCCGAGCAGGAACGCCACATCCTCCTCCGCCAGGCGATCGTCTCCGGGGCGTTCGAGTGGGTCGACCTGGAGCACGACATCGCGTCCAAAATCCCCCGGTTCGGCAAGGTCAAGCGGGTCGTCAGCTACCACAACCTGACCGAAACCCCGGTCGACCTGGACGAGATCTACGCCCGGATGCTCGGCGAGGACGCCGACGTGTACAAGCTGGCCGTCCTGGCCCAGACCCCGGCCGACGTGGTCCGGGTGCTCCGGCTCCAGCGGTCGGCCCCGAAACCCACCATCGCCTTCTGCATGGGCGACATCGGCCAGCCGAGCCGGTTCCTCAGCCTCAAGTTCGGGGCCCCGTGGATCTACGCGGCGTTCAACAAGGAGCGGGGCATCGCCCCCGGGCTGCCGAGCGTCGAGGACTTCAAGACCACCTACCCGGTCCGGGCCATCGACCGGGACACCGCCGTCTACGGGGTGGCCGGCGACCCGGTCGGGCACAGCCTCGGCCCGCTGTTGCACAACCACCTGTACAGGCGGCTGGGCATCAACGCCCTGTACCTGCCGTTCCGCATCCCCCGGGGGCAGTTCCCGCAGGCCGTCGAGGACTACGCCGACATCCCGATCAGCGGGTACAGCGTGACGGTGCCGCACAAGGAGGCGGCCGCCGGGCTGGCCCGGGAGAAGGACGCGGCGGTCGAGGCGACCGGGGCGGCCAACACCCTGATCCGCCGGGACGACGGCAAGTTCATCGCGGCCAACACCGACTACCCGGCGGCCATCGACGCCATCAAGGCCCACATCCGGGAGAAGGCGGCCGGCGGCCCGGTCCCGGCGTTCCCGTCGCTGGCGTTCCTGATCCTCGGGGCCGGCGGGGTGGCCCGGGCGGTGGCCCACGCCCTGCACCGGGAGAGTGCCCAGCTCATCATCTCCAGCCGGACGGCCGAGCGGGCCCAGCGGCTGGCCGAGGAGGTCCACTGCCGGACGGTCGACTGGCAGGCCCGGCACAGCGTCCACTACGACGTGCTGGTCAACTGCACCCCGGTCGGGATGCACCCGAACGTGGACGAGGCCCCGGCCCACTTCAGCATCCTGCGGCCGGGGGTGACGGTGTTCGACACCGTCTACAACCCGGAGACGACGATGCTGATCCGGGAGGCCCGCAGCCGGGGGTGCGACACCATCACCGGGGTGGAAATGTTCGTCCGCCAGGCGGCCGCCCAGGTCGAGCTGTTCACCGGCCACACCCCGGACCTGGCCCTGATGCGGTCGATCGTCCGCAAGGCCCTGTCCCCGCTGACCCGGGCCCTGGACGACGCCGGGGCGACCGACGCCCCGGACGACCCGGACGCCGGCGGGGACGACTGAGCGGAGGGGCGGGCGGCGGGCGCGCCGGGGGGTTGGCGAGCCGGGAGGGGGAGCGACCGGAGTCCGACCTCCGGTCGCTCACCCTCCCGGCTCGCCACGACGACGGCAGGTTCGGGGTGCAACCGGGGGCCCGATGGACGCGGCGGCGGTCGAGTTGGTGACCAAGGACCGGTGGACGGTCGGGCTGATGGTCGCCGGGCTCCAGCTACTCGTCCTGGTGATGGCCGGTTACGTCTGGCTGGCGGCCCGGGCGTACCGCCGCGGGGATAAGGCCATCGGGGTCATTCTGACCGTCCTGTTTCTGCTGGCCGGGGGCGGGTGGTCGGTCGGCGTGCCGCTCGCGCTGGCCCTCGGTTGGGCGTCCGCCCGCCGCTGGCAGGTCGGCTGGTTCATGGCCGCGTGGACGCTGGTGATCCTGCTGGCCGCCGCGGACATCGCCCTCGCGGCCGTGATGAAGGGGATGAGCTTGGACGAGTGGCGGGCGGCGTTCGGGTGGCTGCCGGACCTGGGGCCCGGCCGCCGGTGAGCGGGGTCGGCCCGGCACACGGAGGGGCGACATGGCCGACGTACTGGCCGATCGGTTCCGGCGGTGGTTCGAGTACGAGCGGGACGCCCACGCCAAGGTGTTCGCGTCGCTGGGGACGGTCCCGGCCGACCGCCGGGACGGACCGGAGAACCAGAAGGCCGTCGCCCTGATGGGCCACCGCGCGGTGGCCCGGCAGATGTGGCTGTACCGGCTCGGCGGGGGGCCGTGCCCGGCCGGGCCGCCGTTCCTCGACGACACCGGCCCGGACCTCGCCACGGTATCGGCCGAGTGGCAGTCCACGGCCGACCTCTGGGACGCCTACCTCGGCGGGCTGACCGACGCCGACCTGGTGACGGAGTTCGAGTACCGGAGCATCGACGGCGGGCGGTTCCGGAACCGGGGGGAGGAGGCGCTGGCCACCCTGTTCGGCCACTCGTCGTACCACCGGGGGCAGGTGGCGGTGCTGGTCCGGGCGGCCGGCGGGACCCCGGCCATCACCGACTACATCTTCTGGTGCCGGAAGCCGGTCGGGGCCTGAACCATGCCGATCCGCGTCGCCTGCCCCGACTGCTCGGCCGTCCTGTCGGCCCCGGACGCGGCCGCCGGGACGGTCGTGACGTGCCCGAAGTGCCGGGCCCCGCTGGAGCTGCCGTCGGCCGCCGAGTTGGCCCGCCGCCGGCGACCCGACGAGGACGACCGCCCGCGAAGGCGACCGGCCCGCGAGGGCGACGAGGAGGACGACCGCCCGCGGCGGCCGCGACCTCGGCGGAATGCGGCCGGCGGAGGACTCCCGGTCTGGGCCGGGGTGTTGGTCGGGGTGCTGGCCGTCGGGGCGGCCGGGGCCGGGGTCTACTTCCTGACCCGGGGCAAGGCCGACCTGGCGGGCGGCGGGCTGTTCGGCGGCGGGGCGCCGGCCTCGGGCGGGGTGAAGTACGTCCCCCGCGAGTCAGAGAAGAAGTACCTGGCCCTGTCGAAGGAGAAGGGCGACGCCCCGATCACCGCGGCCGAGGTGCTGGCCACCCTGGGCGAGCCGACCCGCAAGGACCCGCCGGTCACCGGCCGGGACCGGAAGACCGGGGTCGTGTTCACCGTCGAGGCGTGGTACTGGGAGGTCCCGGGGAGCGGGATCAGCAGCCAGATGGGGACCGTCAACGGGTTCGCCAGCGGGCAGGTGATCGGGCTGGAGGTGACGCCCCGGGGCTCGAACCGGCCGCCCGACGACGACTGACCGCCGCCCGACGAGGCCCGCCCGTGTCGCTCATCCTCCTGATCGGCCCCCGCGGGTCGGGGAAAACCACCGTCGGGCGGGCGCTGGCGGCCCGGCTCGGGTGGGCGTTCGCCGACGCCGACGAGCACGTCGAGGCCGCGGCCGGGATGACCGTTGCCGCCGTCTTCGCCGCCGAGGGCGAGGCCGGGTTCCGTGACCGCGAGGCGG
>JAIEQN010000741.1 GCA_019747685.1 Gemmataceae bacterium | reverse complement strand
CGCGGGTTTTCTTTTGGGGGGGGCCGCCCCCCCCCCCGGGGCGCCTCGACCCACCCTACCGGGGAACCTCCCGGACGTGCCCGACCGTCTCCGGAACGAATACCCGCAACCCGTTCTCCGTCTCCACCTCCAACCCGCCGAACCGTGCCGCCCGGAGTGTGCCCCGGGCCGTGGCCCCGTCGGTGAACTCGACCGTCACGTCCCGGCCGACCAGCCCCAGACCGGCGGCCCAGGCCGCCTCGACCGCCCACCGGTCGCCGGCGACCAACCGGCCGTACACCGCGTCGAGGTGTCGGACGACGACCCCGGCGGCCGCCTTCAGGTCGTATTCCCGGCCGCCCAGCATCCGCAGCGAGGTGGCCTCGGGAAGCCCGGCCGCGGCGAACTCGTCGGCCGATTGGTTCAGGTTCAGCCCGACCCCGGCCACGGTTCGGCGGCCCTGCTCGATCAGGATGCCGCACCCCTTCTTCCCGCCGGCCAGCAGGTCGTTCGGCCACTTGATCCGGGGCGACACCCCCACCAGCTCCCGGACCGCCCCGGCCACCGCCACCGCCGCCCACGCGGTCAGTACGACCGGACGGCGGAGGTCGGCCGGCGGGCAGACGATCACCGACAGGAGCAGCGAGCTACCCGGCCGGCTCCGCCACACCCGCCCGAACCGGCCCCGCCCGGCCGTCTGGTCCCGGGCGACGACCACCAGCCCGTCGGCCTCGTCGTCGGCCGGCCAATCCGCGGCGACCGCGTTCGTGCTGGCGAGTTCGTTGAACACGAGCACCCGCCGGCCGATCGCGGCGGTGGGGAAGTGCCACTCCTCGGCCGGGGTCGTCACGACGGCAGGTAGTCCAGGCCGATGTCCAGGGCCGGGGCCGAGTGGGTCAGGGCGCCGACGCTGATCCGGTCCACCCCGGTGGCGGCGATCGCCCCGATCGTCTGGAGGTTCACCCCGCCGGACGCTTCGAGGAGGGTGGCCGGCGAGAGTTCGTCCCGCCGCCGGACCGCGGCCCGGAGTTGGTCCGGCGTCATGTTGTCGAGCAGGACGATGTCCGCCCGGGCGGTCAACGCCTCCTCCAACTGATCGAGTGTGTCGACCTCCACCTCGATCAGCAGTGATTCGCTGCCCGGAGCACTCCGGGCCGTTTCGACGGCCAGTTGCACGTCACCGCCGATCCCGGCCAGGTGGTTGTCCTTGATGAGGACGCCGTCGAAGAGGCCGATGCGGTGGTTGTGCCCGCCGCCCATCCGGACGGCATACTTCTCCAGCAGCCGCCAACCCGGCGTCGTCTTGCGGGTGTCCAGAACCTCGGCCCGGGCGCCGGCGACCGCGTCGGCGTATTTCCGGGTCAGCGACGCGACGCCGCTCAGCCGCTGGAGGAAGTTGAGGGCCGTCCGCTCGGCGGCCAGCAGCCCCCGCAGCGGCCCGGCCACGGTCGCCAGGACGGTGCCCCGTTCGAGCGGCGAGCCGTCTTCGATCGAAGGGGTGAAGGTGAGTCGGGAATCGACGGCGGCACAGACCATCCCTGCGGCCGGCAGGCCGGCCACCACCCCGGCCGACCGGGCGACGAACGCCGCAGCCCCGGTCCGGTCCGCCGGGATCAGCGCCCGACTGGTGCGGTCGCCGAGCGGTCCCAGGTCTTCGGCGAGTGCCAACTCGGCGAGGCGAAGGCAGGCATCGGTTTCCGCCGGGGAGAAGCCGTTCATGGGGCTACGGTAGCCGCCACGTCCGACGGCGGCATCATCGGCATGGGCAGCGGCACCGGGCGGAGCAGGGCGGCCGCCTGCTGCAAGGCCAACTCCCACTGGGACGACGGGTCGGTGGCCGTGACGTGCGGCGACACGCCCACCCCGTCGAGCGGCACCCCCCGCGGGCCGAGCAGCCGGGCGATGGTCAGCCGGACGGTGGCCGCCCGGCCCTTGTCCGGGTCGTCGGCCGCGGCCAGCCGCAGCGGGTACTGGATCGCCCCCTTGCCGAACGTCGGCATCCCGACCAGCACCGCCCGGCCGTTCCCCTTCAGGGCGGCGGCCACCACCTCGGCGGCCGACGCCGTCTCCCCGTCGATCAGCACCACCAGCGGGATGTCGATGGCCGTCGGCCCGGCGGCCGAGGTGAACACCTGCCCGGCCACCGCCGGGTGCTGCCCCTGGGCGCCGACCACCTCCCCGGCCGGCAGGAGCCGCCGGGCCGTCTCGACCGAGGCCAGGAACGACCCGCCCGCGTTGCCCCGCAGGTCGAGGATCAGGACGCGGGCCCCGTGCAGCGGCGACCGCAGGGCGATGATCTCTTCCACCAACTCCCGCGGGGTCGAGTCGCGGAACTCGCCGAGGCGGAGGTAGCCGACCCCGCCGTCCTTCGACTCGACCAGCCGGCCGCCGTAGACGGAGGGGATGACCACCGGCAACCGGACGGTGGCGTCGCTGCCGTCGGCCGACACCCACTCGACCTCGTGGAACCCGCCGGCCGGGCTTCGCAGGGCGTCGCCCAGGTCGGCCGACCGGCCGTTGACGCGGGTGAACCGGTCGCCCGGCCGGAGGCCGGTCTGGCGGGCCGCCCAGGAGTGGAGGGCGACGCCCTCGACCACCCAACCGGTTTCGTCGGGCGTGATCGTCAGCCCCCAGGCCGACAGGTCGGCGGGCGGGCCGGCGGGATCGGGGCCGGTCGCCGGCGGCTGGAAGACGGTGTACTCGTCCAGCCCGGCACAGGCCCCGCAGACGAACTCGACGGCTACCGCCGCCGGACCGGCCGTCGGGAAGTGGTCGAGGGTCGCGGCCAGTAACTGCTTGAGGGTGGACCGGGCCTCCCGGGCGTCCGGGATCGACCGCCGGGACCAGACGGACGCAAGTTCCGCGCGGTAGGCGGCAACGGCGTCGGCCGGCGGGTCGCCGAGGGCGGCCCGGCGGAAGGCGGCGTCTTCGACCGCCCGGGACAGCTCTTCGACGCCGTTGGCCCAGAGCTGTTGGGGCGTGGACCGGGCCGGGTCGGCGTGCAGACCCGGGACCTTGCCGGCCAGCTCGCCGAACAGCCCGACCGCGTCGGCCACGGTCAGCCCGGCCGCATACTGACGGTACGCCGGGTCACGATGTCGGCGGGACTGCTGCACCCGCCGGAGGGCGGCGTACAGCCGGTCGCGGACGCCCGCCGACGACCGATCCAACCGGTACAGGTCGTGGTAGGCGGCGAACGCCCCTTCCCAGTCGTCGGCCGCCTCGGCGGCAGCGGCCCGGGCGCGGAGCTGAGCAGGGCTGAGCGGGGCGGGCGGGGTCCGCTGCGGGCGGGTCGGGGCGGCCTTCGCCTCCCACCCGTCGGCCGGCAGGGGGACCGGCCACCAGCCCGGCCCGGCGCCCGCGGCCGGCACCGCCACCAAGCCGAGGACGAGGACCGCCCCGGCCCGGCTTGCCCGGCCTGTCCGCCCGGTCGTCATGGCCGCTGCCTCCCTGGTACGCCCGTGGTCGCCGCCGCCCGGGAGAGGACGTGCGGGACACTATAACTGTACCCGACGGGGCCGGTCAAAGGTCAGTTACCCGCCCGTGACAGGTTGACGAGTTTGGCTTCGGTGGCCCAGGCCTCCCGGCCTGTGCGCACAGGCCGGGAGGCCTGGGCCACCGAGAGAGGGCTGTACGCATGTCCGATCCGGTTCGGCTGGATGTCGTTTCGCGGGCCGACACGGTCGTCGTCAAGGTCGGCACCAACGTCCTGGCCGACCCGGCCGGGCGGCTCGACCGCCGGCGGATCGAGGCGCTGGCCGGGCAACTGCACCGCGTCCGGGCGGCCGGCCGGAAGGTGGCGCTGGTCAGCTCCGGGGCGATCGGGGCCGGGGTCGGCAAGCTCGGGCTGGGCAAGCGGCCGGCCGACCTGCCGCAGCTCCAGGCCTGCGCCGCCGTCGGCCAGTCGGCCCTGATGCAGCTCTACCAGGAAGCCTTCGCCCCGTTCGGCGTCCCCGTCGCCCAGATTCTCTTGACGGCCGGCGACTTCGACAACCGGGTCCGCTACCTGAACGCCCGGAACACCATCCGCACCCTGTTCGAGTACGGGGCGCTGCCGGTCATCAACGAGAACGACACGGTGTCGGTCGCCGAGATCAAGTTCGGCGACAACGACCACCTGGCGGCGATGGTTACCAACCTCCTCCGCGCCCCGCTGCTCGTCCTGCTGACGAACGTGGACGGGCTGTTCGCCGGCGACCCGCGGACCGACCCGGCCGCCGAACGGCTGGTCACGGTGCCGCACATCGACCACGCGGTCACGACGTTCGCCGGCGAGTCCAAGAGCGTCCTGGGGACGGGCGGGATGCGGAGCAAACTGCGGGCCGCCCGGCTGGCCACGGCCGCCGGCGAGGCCGTCGTCATGGCCAACGGGTCGGAGGACGGCATCCTCGACCGGGTGTTCGCCGGCGAGCCGGTCGGGACGCTGTTCCTGCCGCACGGGGCGGACGTGCCGGCCTGGAAACGGTGGGTGGGTTATACCGCCCGGCCGACCGGCCGGGTGGTGATCGACACCGGTGCCCGGCGGGCGGTAGTGGAGCAGGGGAAAAGCCTGCTGCCGGTCGGGGTGGCGGCTGTTGTCGGGGAATTCCGCAAGGGCGATGTGATCGCCGTGTGGGACGAAACCGGGCAGGAGGTTGCCCGGGGTCTGAGCAACTATTCTGCGGCCGACGCCGAGAAGGTCCGCGGGCGGAGGGGGGCCGACGCCGGGCCGATCCCCTACGCCGAGCTGATCCACCGGGACAACCTGGTCGTGACGGCCGGTACATCCTCGTAGGGCGGGTCGAGCGGTGCGGCGCCCCGCGAGGCCTGCCGGAGGTTCGCGGCAGGCCTCGCGGG
>JAIEQN010000734.1 GCA_019747685.1 Gemmataceae bacterium | reverse complement strand
GCCGGTCGGCCACCCCCGCCCGGTACGCGGCCACCGCCGCCGCCACCGCCCCGGCGTCGGCCGGGCGGCCGATCGGGTCGTGGGAGAGGCACTGCTTGGCCAGGGCGACCAGCTCGGGGTCCGCCCCGCACCGGTCGAGCCGGGCGGCCGCGTCGGCCGGGCCGCGGTAGGCTGCTTCGCCCGTGAGGACGGCGCACAGGACCGACCCGAGAGCGTACACGTCGGCCCGGGCGTCCACCAGCTCCCACCGGCCCTCGACCTGCTCCGGGGGCATGAACCCGGGCGTCCCCCACCCCGACCCGGCCCGGGTCCGGTCGTCGGTGTCGGCCGCCCCCAGGTCGGTCGTCCGGCCTGAGTCGCCCGGCCCGCCGTAGACGGGCACCTCCAGCGAAGTCGGGTTTCCGGACTCGTCCAGTTGCTTGGCCAGGCCCCAGTCCATGACCTGGACCTCGCCGAACTCGCCGACCATCACGTTCAAGGGCTTCAGGTCCCGGTGGACGATGCCGCGGGCGTGGGCGTAGGCGACCGCCTGGCAGACCTGCTCGAACACCTGCACGAACCGCGGCAGGTCGTGCCCCGGGCCGGGCCGCTCCTTCAGCAGGGCGTCGAGGGTTCGCCCGCGGACCAGCTTCATCGCCAAAAACGGCCGACCGTCGGGGAGGGTGCCGAGGCCGTACACCGGGGGGATGTTCGGGTGCGGGAGCTTGGCGGTGATCCGGGCCTCCCGCTCGAACCGCCGGCCCGACATGCCCGCTTGCAAGGTCTTGATGGCGACCTCGCGGTCGAGGGCGGCGTCCCGGGCGGCGTACACCACCGCCATCCCGCCCCGGCCGATCTCCCCCACGGCCTCGTACCCCGGGACGCCCGGCAACACGCCGGCGACCGCGGCCGGCGGCTGGTGGGCGGGCTTCATGGCCGTCGGGCCGAGGTCGGTTGGTTCGGACATGGGCGGCCTCCGCGAGTTCGTGCGCCCATTCTGACGCGCCCGCGCCCGGCCCGCCAGGGTGTCCGGGGCGGGTGGCGTCTGGGTTCGGTGGCACAGGCATTCCTGCCTGTGCATACCGGCCGGGTGATGCCCGGGTGTGGTGGCACAGGCCGGGAGGCCTGTGTGTGAGAAGCAGCACAGGCCGGGAGGCCTGTGCCACCGAAGCCAAGCCGAGGCACTAGCCGGGGGCGGACGACCGGCCGTCAGCGGGGCATCCTGGGCGGGCGGGGGTACTTGTCCCGCAGGGCGGCGAACCGGTCGGCCGCCAAGAGCGCCCCCAGCTCCGCCTCGTCGTCGGCCGTCGACAGCGTCACCCGGTTCTCCCCCAGCACCCGGTCGGCCCGGCCGGCGTCCCCGGCCAGCAGGGCGACGAACAGCTCGGCCACGCCCCGCAGGTACCCGGACTCGGGGATCGCCTCCACCGCCCGGTCGGCGTCGGCGAACCGGCCGAGCCGGGCCAGCACCTTCACCCGGAGCAACTCCACCTCGGCGTCTCCCCAGGTGGTGCCCCCCGGGTCGGCCGGCGGGGCCAGGAACCGGTCGGCCGCCGCCAGGGCCGCCGCCCAGTTCCCCCGCCGGTACTCGAGCCGGGCCCGGCACGCGGCCAACAGCGGATCGTCCGGGTCGGCCGCGACGGCCCGGTCGAGCAGCCGGCCGGCGTCGTCCAGCCGGTCGGCGCGGAGGAACAGGTATGCGAACACGTCCTCGGCCGTGAGCTCGGGCGGCAGTTCCAGCTTGGCCCCCTCCGCCCACCGGCCCAGCTCGACGTACACCGTCAGCCGGCAGTCCCGGGCCAGCTCGGCCTCCCGGCCCGGGGGGCGGTTCTCCGGGGCCGGGAATGCCGCGGCCGCCCGGGCGGCCAGCGGCTCGGCCTCGGCGTACCGCCCCCCCCGGACCAGCAGGGCGGCCTTGTACAGCCCGGTCTCGGGGTCCGGGTCGGGGCCGAACTGGGCCTCGTGGGCGGCGATCAGGTCGCGGAGGATGTCCGGGACCCGGCGGTTGCCGGACGGGATCGGCCGCCCGCCCGGGCCGTCCGCCAGGAAGCACTGGGCGGCCAGATACCGGAACGCCTCGTGGGCGTGCCCCCGGCCGACCGCCCGGTACGCCTCGACCTGCCGGTCGGCGTCGTGGGCGACCGCCAGGAACGTCGGCCGGGCGGCGTCCGGCCCGCCGAGCGCGGGCGGGAAGGCGGCCACGTACTTGGCATACCCGTCCGGGGTGAAGCTCTCCAGCCGGGGCGGCTCCGGCAGCGGCCGGCCGCCGGCCCGGCCCCGCGGCCACCGCTCGGCCGGCCGGAGGTACGACATGACCCCGGCGACGACCGCCGCCGACAGGACCGGGACCAGGAACAGGGCACGAATCTTCCACACGGCGGGTCACCCGGCCTTTCGGCGAGCGGGGGAATGCCCCGGTTCTTCCCCTCTCCCCTTGAGGGAGAGGGTGGCACCCGACCTTCGGTCGGGTGACGGGTGAGGGGAAGAAGGCGACCCGACTGGGGGCGGCGGCGTTCGTCCCCTCACCCGGCCTCCGGCCCCTGTGGGGCCGTCGGCCACCCTCTCCCTCAAGGGGAGAGGGAAAAGACCGAGCCGCCCGTGTTGGCTCTTCACCTCCCCCCTTGTGGGGGAGGTGAAGAAGGGAAGGCGGTCGGCGTCACCCCAGCTCCAGCGAGGTGACGCCGTACACCCGGGCGTCGTCCGCCGCCGGCCGGCCGCGGGTGTACATCCGGGCGGCCCGGAACACCTCGGCCATCCCCAAGTTCAAGACGAGCCGCTCGGCCGACGGGTGGGCGGCCGCCTCCGGCACGTCCGCCACCACCGGCCCGCCGACCTCCTTCACCAGCCCCAGGAGGAGGGCCTCGGCCGCCGGGTCGTCGTCGGCGAACAGCGGCCCGACCTTGAACCCGTCGGTCGCCCGCCGGGCCACCGCGTACCCGGCCAGCCGGCCGTCCCGGACCAGCCCGAGGGCGGCCCCCTCCGGCTGGGCGATCCACATCCGGAGGAAGTCGGCCCGGGGGCCGGGGAAGCACCGCCGGTCGTAGGCCAGCACGTCGTCGAACGGCACCGCGTCGAGCCGGACCAGCCCCGGCGCCGACCGCCCGGCCGGCGCCCCGCCGTAGCGGACGTGGTGGTGCGACGTGCGGAACCCGGACCGCTCGTAGTTGGCGACCTGCTCCAGCACCCCGTCGAGGCCGACGTTGCGGGTGCCGAACCGGGCGAACCCGGCCGTCCACAGCCGCCGCCCGAACCCCCGCCCGCGGTACTCGGGCCGGACGATGTACTGGCCCAGGAAGCCGTACCCGTCGCCGTACCGGACGCACGAGATGGTGGCGACGGGCCGGCCGGCCGGCTCGCCGACCATCATCCCGCCGGGGTCGGCGGCGAAGAAGCACGGGCCGTCGTGCCGGCCGGGGTTCCAGCCCTCGGCCTCGGCCGCCGCCCGGAACAGCCCGACCTCGTCCGGCCGGGCCGGGCGGACGACGAACGGCTCGTCGGCCTGGCAGGGGTTCGACTCGTCGGGCATGGGGCGGCTCCGGGGTCGGCCAACCGCCCACCATACCCGCCCCGGGGGCCGCCGGCAACGGCCCACCCTACGGCTTCGGCCGCGGCGGCGGGGCGGCGTACGGCAGCGACCCGACCAGCTCCCGGAAGTCGGCCCGGCCGCGGAGGGGCGCCAGGTCGGCGTCGGCCTCGATCCGGCCGCGGTCCCAGGACCCGGCGGCCGCCGCCTTCCGCAGCAGCCCCAGCACCGGCGGGACGACCTCCGCCTCGAACGGCGTACCGGCCGCGTTCGCCGCGCACTCGCCGATCAGCGGCACGGCCTCGGCCCCGCGACCGACCTCGACCAGCGACTCGGCCACCTGCCGGAGGCTGCGGAGCCGGTGCGGGTGGTGCGGGGGCAGCACCGCCCGCCGCCCGTCCAGGGCCTCCCGCCCGAACGCCAGGGCCTCGGCGTGGCGGCCGAGGGCGGCGTGGCTGACCGCCAGGTGGTACAGGCACGACATGATCCGCGGGTGGGTCGGGTCGAGCACCCGCCGGCGGACGGCCAGCACCTCCCCCTGCAGCCGGATGGCCTCCTCGTGCCGGCCCTCCCGGGCCAGGGTGATGGCCACGTTGGCCTTGCACCACAGGGCGTTCAGGTCGTCCGCCGGCAGCGTCCGCTCGTACCCGGCCAGGGCCTTCCGCTTCAGCCGCAGCACGTCCGCGAACCGGTTGGCGTCCTCGTGGATGATGGCCAGGTAGACCAGGCCCTCCAGGGTGCTCGGGTGGTCCGGGGGCAGCACCTGTTCGAGGGCGGCCACCGCCCCCTCGGCCAGCCGGACGGCCTCGTCGTGGCGGAGCTGCTGGCCGTAGTAGGTGGCCAGCCGGACGGCGGTGGTCAGGGTGGTCGGGTCCTCCGGCCCGAGGTGCCCGGCGTACAGGTCCCGGGCCCGCTCGCCCTGCTCGACCGCCCGGCCGATGTCCCCGAGGTGCTGGAACGTCCGCCCCAGGGTCTCCCGGAGCCGGGCCTCGACCAGCGGCCGGTCGGCGAACCCGGCGGCCAGGGCCGGCAGCCCGGCCACCACCGCCCCCCGGACGGTCACGTCGTACCCTAGCCCGCCCTCCTCGCCCCGCGGCCGGGCGGCGGCCAGCACCCGCTCCTCCAGGAACGCCACCACCGCGTTCGCCTCGGCCTCCTTCGCCTCGGCCGCGTGCCGGTCCCGCTCGGCGTCCCGGCGGGCCCGGTCGGCCCGGACCAGCCCGGCCGTCGTCCCGACGACCCCGAGCAGCAGGACCGCGGCCACCGCCCCGGCCCACCGCTGGACCGCCCGCCGCC
>JAIEQN010000059.1 GCA_019747685.1 Gemmataceae bacterium | reverse complement strand
CGGCCCGCCGGGCCGCCGAAGACCCCGGCCCGCCCGCCCGCCGGGCCACCCCGGCCGACACCGGCCGGCCGGTCCGCACCTCCCGACCCATCTTCCACCCGCCCCGCCCGGCCTGACCCGGCCGTCGTACCGCTCTCGGCGGGCAGTCGTAACGTCCGCGCGGGCCGTCGGGCCTGCGGCGTCCTCATCCGTACTCGTATCCGGGTCCCCGTATGGACACCTCTCCCGCCCCGTCGGCGCCGGCGGTCGTGGTCCGCCGGGCGGCCAAGCCGGCCGCCCCCTACGTCCCGGCCATCGGCCCCCGGCTCCGGGTCCTCCTCTTGGCCGTTTTCGGGCTGTTCGCCTTCCTCGGGGCGACCGGGGTGTACCTGGCCGCCGTCACCGCCCTGAACTGGGTCCGTTCGCCCCAGAGCTACACCACCCCGTTCAGCCTGTGGATGTTCCTGGCCCACATCGCCGTCGGGGTCCTCGGCACCCTGCCGTACTTCGTCTTCGGCGGCTACCACTGGCTGACCGCCCGGAAGCGGCCGAACCGGGTCGCCGTTCGGCTCGGCATCCTCCTGTTCGTCGCCGGCGTCGTCGTCTGCCTGTCCGGGTTCGCCCTCGTCCAGCTCGAAGGGCTGCCGCAATTCCCGACCGGGTCCCTCTCCCGGTCGGTCGTCTACTGGCTGCACGTGGCCGTCCCGCTGGCCGCCGTCTGGCTGTACGTCCAGCACCGCCGGGCCGGCCCGCCGATCAAGTGGCGGCTGGCCTGGGGCTGGGGGTTCGGGGTCGTCGCGTTCACCGCCGGGATGCTGGTCATGCACTCCCAGGACCCCCAGCAGTGGTTCCGGGAGGGGCCGAAGGAGGGGGTGCAGTACTTCGAGCCGGCCGCCACCCGGACGGACAACGGCAAGTTCATCGACGCCGGCGTGCTGATGATGGACGAGTACTGCAAGAAGTGCCACGAGGACATCTACAACGACCACTTCCACTCGGCCCACAAGTTCAGCTCGTTCAACAACCCGGCCTACCTGTTCAGCGTCAAGGAGACCCGGAAGGTGGCCCTGGAGCGGGACGGGAACGTGAAGGCGTCCCGGTGGTGCGCCGGCTGCCACGACGTGGTCCCGTTCGTCAGCGGCCAGTTCGACGACCCGAACTACGACATCGTCAACGACCCGACCGCCCACGCCGGGCTGACCTGCACCGTCTGCCACGCCGTCACCGCCCTGCACGGGACGGTCGGCAACGGCGGGTACACCATCGGCTCACCGTCCCACTACCCGTTCGCCCGGAGCGAGAACGGCTTCCTCCAGTACCTCAACAACCAGCTGGTGAAGGCCAAGCCGGACTTCCACAAGCAGACCTTCCTCAAGCCGTTCCACAAGACGGCCGAGTTCTGCGCGACGTGCCACAAGGTCTCCCTGCCCGAGGAGCTGAACCACTACAAGCCGTTCCTCCGCGGCCAGAACCACTACGACACGTTCCTCTTGTCCGGCGTCTCCGGCCACGGCGTCCGCAGCTTCTACTACCCGCCGAAGGCGAAGGACACCTGCGCCGCCTGCCACATGCCGGACGCCGCGGTCGGCGACCTGGGCCTGAACTTCGGCGGCCGGACCGACCCGGCGACCGGCCAGCGAACGCAGCGGAACCACCGCTTCCCGGGCGCCAACACCGGACTGTTCGAGCTGCTCAAGCGGGAGCCGCGGTACGCCCAGTACTCCGAGGGCTTCCAGAAGACGATCGACATGCACGCCGACTACCTCCGGGGGGTGGCCCCGGACGGGTCGGACAAGAAGGTCCGGATCGACCTGTTCGGGGTCAAGGCCGGCGACCTGAACGCCCCGGTTCAGGTCCTGCGGCCGGAGCTGCCGAAGCTCGAACCGGGCAAGTCGTACGTGGTGGAGGTGGTCGTCCGGACGCTCGGCCTGGGCCACCCGTTGACCCAGGGGACGGTCGATAGCAACGAGATGTGGATCGACTTCGCGGCCCGGGTGAACGGCCGGGAGATCGCCCGCAACGGGGCGCTGTCCGGCCCGGACGACACCGGCGAGGTGGACAAGTGGAGCCACTTCCTGAACGTCCACATGCTCGACCGGTACGGCAACCGGATCAACCGCCGCAACCCCCAGGACATCTTCACGCCGCTGTACGACAAGCAGATTCCGCCCGGTGCGGCGGCCGTCGCCCACTACCGGGTGGACGTGCCGGCCGACGCCGCCGGGCCGGTCGAGCTGACCGCCCGGGTCCGCTACCGGAAGTTCGACTACGAGTACATGAAGCTCGTCCACGAGGGCCGGGAGCCGCCCAAGCTGCCGATCGTGGACCTGTGCGAGGACAAGGTCATCCTCCCGGTCGCCGGCCGGGGCGAGGTGCCGCCGCAGGCCTCGCCGGTCAAGCCCGGCTGGCAGCGGTGGAACGACTACGGCATCGCCAACCTGCTCGAAGGGGGCGGCAAGCGGGGGAACTTCCGCCAGGCCGAGGAGGCGTTCAAGCGGCTCCTGGGGCTAGGCGAGAAGGACGCCGTCCCGCAAGGGCACCTGAACCTGGCCCGGGTGTACATCGAGGAGGGCCGGCTGGACGAGGCGGCCGCCGAACTCAAGAAGTCCGGCGAGTGCGACCCGCCGGCGGCCGCCTGGAGCCGGGCCTGGTTCACCTCGCTCGTCAACAGCGCCAACGCCACCCGCCGGGAACACCTGGACGAGGTGATCGGCGACCTGGAGAAGCTGCTCGACCCGGCCGCCCAACCGAAGGAGCGGGGCTTCGACTTCACCAAGGACTACGTCGTCTGGAACGCCCTGGCCAACCGGCTGCACAAGCGGCGGTTGTACGAGCCGGCCGACTCCGACGCCCGGCGGGAGTACCTGCTGAAGGCGGCGAAGGCGGGCGAGACGGTCCTGTCCTACGACGCCGAGGATGTGGAGGCCCACGACCTCCTGATGCGGGTCTATGCCGAGCTGGCCGGCGGCCACCCGACCGAGGCCGCCCCGGTCAAGCTGACCGCCGACGAGGCCGCCGCCCGGGCCGCCGTCGCGGCCGACCCGAAGGCCCCGGCCGACCGCCGCAAGGCGGCCGCCCTGGAGGTGATCGCCGCCGTCCCGGCCCTGCCGGACCACAAGCTGGCGGCCGTCCGCGAGGGGCTGGACAAGCTCCGCCCGGCGTACCCGGCCGAGGCCGACCCGGACGTGAAGGCCGCCCTCGCCGCCGCCCTGGCGGTCCTCCACCGGGAGGCGCACGCCATCTACAAGCCGGACGAAATCGCCATGGCCCGGGCCACCACGGTCTACCGCGACAAGAACCCGGCCGCCAACTACGCCGCCCGGGCGCGGGTGGTTTACCCCACCCTGCCGGCCCACCGGGACGCCATCCTGGCCACCGGCGACCTGCCGCCGGCCCCGTGACCGCTTCGTAGGGTGTGTCGAGCCGGCCGGCGGCCGGCGACGACGCACCGGGCATCGCGTGGTGCGTCGTCGCCGGCCGCCGGCCGGCTCGACACACCCTACAAGCAAGGGCGACCCGCCGCCGGCCCCCTAATACCCCGCACCCGAGGAATCACCCGTGTCATCGAACATCGACGACCCCGACGGTGCTGCCGAGGCCCCCGAAGCCCCGCCGTCGTTACTGTCCCGGCCGGGCGTGCAGCTCGGGCTGTTCGCCGTCGTCGCCGGCCTCGCCGTCGGCGGCTACTACGGCTACCGCTGGTACACCTACGTCGCGCCCAAGACGGGTGAGATCGGCGGTGGCATGCCCGTCGCCCGTGACAAGCGGCCCGTCCCGGAGGTCAAGTTCACCGACGTGACGGCCGCGTCCGGTGTGAACTTCGTTCACTTCAACGGGGCGACCGACAAGAAGCTCCTGCCCGAGACGATGGGCGGCGGGGTCGCCGTCCTCGACTACGACGGCGACGGCAAGCCCGACCTCCTGTTCGTCAACTCGTGCCCGTGGCCGGGCAACGGACCGGCCACGGACCGGCCGACCCTGAAGCTCTACCGGAACAAGGGCAACTTCACCTTCGAGGACGTGACCGAGGCGGCCGGGCTGGCCGTCACAATCTACGGCATGGGGGCGGCCGTCGCCGACTACGACAACGACGGCCGGCCGGACCTGTTCGTCTCCTGCATCGGCCGGCACCACCTCTTCCGCAACGTCGACGGCAAGCGCTTCGAGGACGTGACCGACGCGGCCGGGGTCGGCGGCCCGGGCAAGCTGCCCGAGGTCAGCCGGGCCGACTTCCTGAAGTGGAAGGAGCCGATCCCGTTCGGGTCGTCGGCCACCTTCCTGGACTACGACGGGGACGGCAAGCCCGACCTGTTCGTCTGCCACTACGTCACCTGGTCCCCGGCCATCGACCTGTCGGTCAACAGCACCCTGCTGGGAGGCGGCCGGACCTACCAGCAGCCGCAGCAGCTCGAGGGGTCGCAGTGCAGCCTGTACCGCAACGTCGACGGCCGGCGGTTCGAGGACGTGTCGGCCAAGGCCGGAATTCAAGTCACCGAGAAGGAGGGTACCGGCGCGAAGGACCGCGTCCGCAACGTCGGCAAGTCGCTCGGCGTCATCCTGTGCGACGCCGACGGGGACGGCTGGCCGGACCTCCTGGTCGCCAACGACACCGTCCGCAACTTCTTCTTCCACAACCGGCCGGCCGAGGAGGGCGGGCGTAAGTTCGTCGAAAGCGGCCTGCGGCTCGGGGCGGCCTACGCCGACGAGGGCCGGCCCCGCGGCGGGATGGGCATCGACTGGGCCGAGTTCGCCCCCGGCCGGTGTGCCGCGGTGGTCGCCAACTTCGCCAACGAGCCGCTGACCTGCCTGGAAAAGGA
>JAIEQN010000234.1 GCA_019747685.1 Gemmataceae bacterium | reverse complement strand
GCCGGCCGCGGACCCGGCCCGGTCACGACCCGCCGGCCGGCCCGCCGGCCGGCCCGCCCTCGGGCACCGCGTAGGCGATCCGGGCGGCCTGCATGTTGTAGGCCCGCTCGACCCACTCGGTCCGGGTGAGGGACGGGTCGTCCGCGTCCAGCCCGCATACGGCTAGCAGCCGGTCCTCGGCCTCGGCGTGCGGCTCGGCCGACCCGTCCTCCCGGAGGTGGGCGATCGGCCCGATGTCGCCCCGCAGGTGCCGGCAGACCAGGATCATCCGGTGGCAATCCAGCGGGTCCTTCTCGGCGCACAGCAGGGCCACCCGGTACGCCTCGACGCCCCGCCGGACCCGGTCCAGGCCCCGGCGGAAGAGCGACGACCGGGCGACCAGGTCGAACCGCACCCGCCCGCCGGCGTAACACTCCGGCTCCTCGCGGCGGGCCCCCAGTTCGCGGCCGAGGAAGACGTACTCGACGTTCGCCGCGGCCAGGGCGGCAGCCAGCGGCTGCCGGCCGTACTGCGGGGCGTACCGGCTGAACGGGCGGGACCGGACGTCGGCCACGGCCGTTACCCGGTGGAGCCGGAGGAGGGCGAGGAACGCCCCCAGAGGGTGGTTCGAATGGCCGACAGTAAGGAGCCGAGCGTCCGCCGGGGTCGGTCCCACCGCGGGTCCTCGAATACGGTGGCCACGAGCTTATAGTGATAGCCGTTGAACGCCCGGGCCAGGCTGACGCACAGGAGGGTGCGGCTGGCCGGCAGGGGGACGACCAGGGCCGGCCGGCCCGGGGCCGGGAACCGCCGCTCGAACCGCCCGGTGGCCGCCGGGTCGGTCAGCGGCAGGTCGTAGTCCACCCCGTTGTACGAGAACTGGCACCGCCGCTTCCGCCGCGGGTGCCCGGGGCCGTCCTCGGACGACAGGCTGAGCCGGGCCGCTTCCGGCCGGACGACGTACAGCGAC
Organism: Gemmataceae bacterium; assembly: GCA_019747685.1. Lineage (GTDB taxonomy): Bacteria > Planctomycetota > Planctomycetia > Gemmatales > Gemmataceae > Urbifossiella. The sequence goes on along the minus strand of JAIEQN010000234.1, from coordinate 3,822 downwards.
TGCCCGGGCGGGTGAGCCGTCAGGTGGGCGTGGGAAACCCGGTCGGTCGGCCCGCCGGGTTGGAGCCAGAGGCCCGGCGGGGTTTCGACCAGCCCGTCGGCGGGCGGCCGGTCACCCCGACCCGGGTCGGTCCACCCGTCCGGGCCGGCCAGGGTCCAGTTCTCCGGCTGGCACGGGTCGCCGACCGGCCCGGCCAGGGCGACGTCGGCCACGTCCATCACCCCGACCCACCGGCCGTCCGGGTACCGCCGCTCGGTACACCAGAGCTCGCCGTCGCCGTGGGTACTGACCGGGCGGACCCAGCCCCCGAGGCGGGGACCGCCGGGGTCGTCGACGACCTCCCGGCCGGCGATGCACCGGCCCTCCTCCCGGTGGTTCCGGACGGCGTTCGCCAGCACCAACAGCCGCTTGCGGACGACCATGACGGGCGGGCCTCCCGGGCCGTCCCTGGCCGACCGTCACACGGGTTTATCGGCGTCAGGACTTATTCCTACCCGATCTCGGGCGACAGTGGAAGCGAAAACCGGGGCCGTGACCGATGACCGATGACCGCCCCGGCGGCGGTGTAGAATGACGCCGTTCCCGCGGAGGAGACGCCATGCAAACCCTGCACGCGACCGAGACGACCGGGCCCGACGGCACCCTGTCCCTGCGGCTGCCGGTCGGCCAGCCCGGCACCACCTTCGATGTCGTGGTCGTCGTCCACCCGAAGCCGGCGGCCAACGGCGCGACCCCGCCCGCCAACCCGTCGGCAGCCGCCAAGGCGATCTTCGCCGAACTGGCCGCCACGGGGCGAACCTTCGGCGACAGCGCGGTTGAGCAGCGGGAAGGGCGGGACGAGCGGGCCGACCCGTGGGCCGCCACCCGGGCGATCTTCGCCCGACTGGCCGCGTCCGGCCGGGTATTCTCGGATAGCGTGCCCGACATCCGGGAGGACCGCGACCGATGACGCCTTACGTCGTCGATTCCAGCGTCGCCATCAAGTGGTACGTGGCGGAGCCGCTGGCGGCCGAGGCGAGCCGGGTGCAGACCGGCCCGCACCCGCTCCACTCACCCGAGTTCCTGGATGTCGAGGTGGCAAATATCCTGTGGAAGAAAGTCCGCAAAGGGGAGATCACCCGGGCCGATGCGGATGACATTCTGGCGGCCCTGAAGGTGGTGCCAATCGCCCGGGAGCCGGACATCAACCTGATCGCCCCGGCGTTCGACCTCGCGGTCCAGACCGACCGGACGGTGTACGACTGCCTCTACCTGGCCCTCGCGGTCCAGCTCAACGGCCGGATGGTGACGGCCGACGACCGGCTGGTCAACGCCCTCGCCCCCACCCCCTGGGCCGGCTACGTCCTCCGCCTGGCGGACGTGCCGTGATCGGACCCGCGGCCGGCCACCGAACGACCCCGGCCCGGTGGCGGCGGGGGGCGTCGTTCGCCGCACCCCCTCCCCGTCCCCAATTCGCTCCATCAATCCTGCCCCTCGGGGGGTGACCCCGCGGGCGAACCGCCGGCGACGAACCGCTTCCGCCGGGGCAGCTTGGCGACGACGGCGTCCGGCAGCCGGAAGTTGTCGGCGACGACCGAGGCCGGGTTGTTGGCCAGCCAGTCGGACAGGTCCACCGCCCGGTACTCGCCGCTGTTGAACGCCACCAGCACCCGGGCCGGGCCGTCCCCGGCGTTCTCGAGGTAGTGGCCGAAGTTCCGCGGCACGTACCCCACGTCCCCGGTGCCCAGCTCCTCCACCCGCGACGGGGCCTCCTCCCCGGGGCCGACGGCCCCGACGCGGACCGTCCCGGCGATGACGTACTGCCACTCGTCGGCGTGCGGGTGCCAGTGGAACTCCCGCAGCACCCCGGGCCCCAGCTCCAGTACGGTGGCGCAGACGCGGGTGGCGATCGGGAACTCGTTGACCGTCACCCGCCACTCGGTCGCCCCGGGGTACCGGGCGTGCGGCTCGGACGACAGGAGCGGGAACCGGTTGGTGAGCGCCGGCCGCGTCGCCGGCCCCTTGCGGAACGGCTCCGGCTCGGTCGGGGGGACGCGGCCCTGGGCGACGAACACCCGCCCCCCGGGGAGCGAGGCCAGGTCCTGCTCCGACACCCCGAGGCTCTTGGCCCGGGCGGCCGGCGGCATCTTGCCGAGCCAGGCGGTGCTGCTGAACGTGGCCGCCTCGGCGAAGTTGCCGTCGTCGAACACCAGGACGGAGTGGGCCTCGCCGGGGCCGACGTTCTGGAGCATGTGGCCGTGGCCGGGGGGGAAGTACCACACGTCGCCGGGGCCGAAGTCGTTCTGCTCGGCCGCCCCGTCCGGGTGGTAGATGGTCGTCCGCATCCGGCCGGACAGGACCAGGGCCCACTCGGCCGCGTCGTGCCAGTGCAGCTCCCGGAGGCCGCCCGCCTTCAGGCGGAGCGACGCCGCCCCGATGCGGGTGGCGACGGGCAGCCCCGCGACCGTCTGCTCGCGGAGGGAGCCGCCCTCGAAGGCCCTCGGCTCGGACGCCTCGAGGGCGAACCGGAACGTCGGCAGCTCCTTCCCGGCCAACGGGGGGCCGGGGACGTTGTTCGGGAAGCTCGGATCGGGCATGGGACCACCCGGGCGGGAAGAAGAACGGGTAACTGCACTGGATTGACTTCGGTCGTCGGGCCGAGCATCTCACCGTACCGGACGACCGTCGGTCCTGGGGTCTGGGCCGTCCCATACCGGGTCGGGTTGATCCGGGGCCGCCGGGCAGTACGGCCCGGGGCGTCGCCAGTACGATTGTCGGTCCGAGCGGGTTCATTGGTTCGGCCGCAGGGTGTGCGGGTCGCCGAACCAAACCAATCAGAACCGCCTGTTGGCCCGGCAAGAGCGGCCGGGACGGCCGCGGCCCCGGGAGCCGACCGCCACCGCGCCGGCCCCGGGCCACCCGTCAGCCCCGGGTCAGCCGGACGGCGGTGCCGTAGGCCAGCACCTCGGTCGTCGCCTGGGCGAACTCGGTGGCGTCGTACCGCATCCCGATGACCGCGTCCGCCTCCAGCTCCTCGGCGTGCTTGACCATCCGGTCGTAGGCGTCCCGCCGGGCCTGCTCGCACACCTGGGCGTAGGACTCGATGTTCCCGCCGATGAACTGCTTCAGCCCGCCCAGCAGGCCCTGCTTGATCCCCGGCGACCGGACCACGATCCCCCGGACCACCCCGAGGAACTCCGCGATCCGGGTCCCGGGGACCTCGTTCCCGGTCGTCACGATCATTGCCGCCTCCGTCGTGGGTTGCCGAACGATACCGGCCGTCAGGCTATCACCCCGCCGCCCGCCCCGCAACCACCGGGGGCCGTTGCCCGGCCGGGGGACGTGACCTACAGTTCGGCCGGGGCCGCGGTCCGCCGCCCGCACCCGGGTCGGGGAGTTGCTGGTAAGTCGGCCGTCGCCCCGGTATACTGCGGCTGGTCCACCCGACGCCCCCGCCCGGCCGCCGGCCCGAGCCACCCCATGACCCGCACCGACCCCGCCACCCTGACCGACCGGTTCGCCGCCGCCTGCCGGGCCCCCGGCCCGCTCGAGGTGCGGGCCGTCCACCGCGGGACCGGGGCCGAGCAGGCGTTCGCCGTCGCCCCCCCGTTCGCCTTCCTCGGCCGGGCCCCGGTGATGACCGTCCGGCTGGACGACCCGTCGGTCAGCCAGTGCCACGCCTACCTCCAGGTGGTCAACGGGGCCGCCTACCTGGCCGACCTGGGCAGCCGGACCGGGGCCCAGTGGGACGACGGGTCGGACGGGGCCGGGTGGGTCCGGCCCGGCCGCCCGGTCCGGCTCGGGGCGTTCGACCTGTGGGTCGGGGTGCCCGGCCGGGCCGAC
>JAIEQN010000853.1 GCA_019747685.1 Gemmataceae bacterium | reverse complement strand
ACCCGCCGCCCGGCTGCCCGCCGGGGAAGAACTGCGGGCCGCCGCCCGGGCCGAACCCGCCGGGGTTGCCCCCGCCCGGGGCCGGGGTCGCGGCCGCCGACCCGCCGACGGTGGTCTCCTTGTCGGTCAAGAGCTCCTTCAGCTTGGCCGCCACGTCCCCGGCCGCCCGGTACTTGCAGACGTGGGTGAGGGTGTCGCTCGGGGTGATGTCGTCTTCCAGGGTCTTCTTGATCGACAGGATGTTCCCGGCGGTGTCGCTGACCTGGATCGAGTTCATCCGCTCCAGCAGGATGGCCTTGCCGTACTGCGGGGTGAGCATCTTCTCGACTTCGGGGAAGACCTCGGCCGCGTTCAGGTTCTTGAGCGGGCCGACGGTGCAGCGGACGATCTCGGTCTTGCCCCGCTTGGCCAGCTCGGCCGCGTCCACCCGGGGGATGCGGGTCGGGTCGAGGGGGATCTCGGCCGGCCAGATGGTGAACGTCGTCTGGTAGCGGATGAGCAGGAACTTGTCCTTGATCATCGCCTCGTTCAGGAGGTCGGTGACCTCGGCGAGGGTGAACTTCCGCCCCGGCGGCTGGGGCTTGATGGTCACGCTCCCGGTCGGCTTGACCGTGGTGACCAGGATCAGCCCGGACTCCTTCCCGTACCAGTCGAGCACGTCCTCCCACTGGGCCTGGGTGAAGCTGACCCCGATCCGCTTCTCGTCGTCGGCCTTCGGCTGCTCGGCCTTGGCCGGCGGGTCGGACTTGGGCGGCTGGGCGAGGGCGCCGCCGCCCAGGCCGGCGGCCAGGACGGCCGGCAGCCAGCGGCGGAGCTTCCAGGCCGGGACGGACCCCGTGCCGAGACCGGGTCGCGGGTTCATGCGGTTCCCCCAACTGCCGCCGACCGGGGGCGGCGGATCGGCCCGGCCCGTTCCCCCACGGGCCAAGCCGCCGATGTCCGCCGGGTCGCTGCGTGCGTGGACCGGGTGTGTAGCGTCCTTCGCCGGGTGGAGCAACGGGGATCGGCCGACGCAAGCCGATTTTTAATCACCCGTCATTTTACCAAGCCCGCCGGGGCCGGTGGGGTGAGAGCCGGGTGAGAGAAAACGGGCGGGGTGGGAAAGGGACCGGGGGCGCAAGCCCCCGGCACCCCTCAATTCCCCGTCGCCGCCACCGCCGTCGCCCCGACCGGGCCGGCCTCGGCCGCCCGGCGGAGGACCTTCTCGGCCTCCTCGGGCGACAGCTTGACCAGCCCGGCCAGCGACTTCCCGGCCGCCCACCGGTACAGCGTCGGGGCCGCGACCGGGGCGTCGGACGCCGCCTTGGCCGGGCCCGCCGGCTCCTTCGGCTTGGCGTCCTTCCCGCCCTTCGCCCCCCCCTTCCCGGCCGGCTTCGGGGCCGGGGCCTCGGGCGGCTGGAGGTCCTGGACGATCAGCCCGGCGTCGTCCACCGCCACCACCTTGAACCGCCGCCGGGTGCTGGTCCCGTCGGGGGCGATGACCAGCTCGTCCGGGACGTACTGGTCGGGGTCGTGGTAGTCCGGGTCCTTCCGCTTGGCATTCGACCCCTCGCCGTAGAAGAACTTGGTCACCTTGACCCGCCGGCGGGTCGCCTCGATCTCGTACTTCTGCCGGGTGGCGTTATCCCGGATGAGGGCGGTGGCGGTCCCGTCGGACGCGGTCGAGACGAGGATCAGCCGGATCGCGGCCGACACGTCCTCCTTGACCACCACCTTCGGCGGGTCGACCGTCACCCGGAAGGTGCCCTTCGCCTCCGTCCCGATCTCCGACCGGGCCACCACGGTGATCGTACTCGACCCGGTCTCGCCCTCCGGCGGGGTGACGGTGATCGTCCGGCCGGCCGGGTCCACCACGACCGCGTCCGCCGGCAGGAGATCGCCGTTGACGGTGGCCGACAGGGTGATCTTGCCCAGGTAGTCGAAGTCCCCGCCGAGCGGGACGGTGATCGGGCCGATCGGGTCGCCGACCCGGACGGCCACGTCCGGGATCCGCTCGACCTTGAGCGGGGCCGGGGTCGGGAGCGGGCCGTGGAAGACGTCCTTGACGGCCAGGAAGCTGTAGTCCCGGGGCTTCGTCGCCAGGACCGGGGCGAGCTGCACCGGGGTCAGCCCGCGGCCGGCCTCCGGGGTGTCGGCGATGGCCGAGTACCCGGCCCACCCGCCGACCGCCGCGAACCCCTTGGAGACCGTCAGCAGGGTCATCCGGGGTTCGGCCCCGTCCAGGATGATCGCCTCGGTGGTCAGCTTGACGGACAGGTCCTTGCGGTTGTCGGCCGGCTTGTTCCGGGCCCCGGCCGAGGCCGCGTCGTCGGCCCGCTTGACCGACAGGTTGGTGATCTGGTGGAGCAGGTTGAGCTTGTAGTACCCCTCCAGGAAGTCCCGGACGGCCCACATGTCGGCCCGCTGGAACTCGACCACGCTGACCACCTTGGTGTACGCCGGCTTCTTCCCGCCCCCGGGCAGCACCGGGATGCCCTTGGCGTCCGGGTTGGTGTTCTGGGTGACGCTGAACGACCCGACCGGGATGCCGGCCCGGCGGACCAGCCGGGAGAGCATGTCGTTGTACTCCCGCCGGGCCAGCGACTCGTCCGGCGGCAGGCTCCGCCGCTTCACCACCTCCTCCAGCCGCTTCCGGTCCTTGGCGAACTGGTCCCGCTTGGCCGTCAGGTCGGCGATCTCCTTCTCGAGCTGGGCGGCCGCCCCCCACTTCTGCCGGATCGGCTCGTACACCAGCAGGTAGCCGCCCGCCCCGGCCACCCCGGCCACGATCAGGCAGGTCAGGACGACGGCCAGGAGGCGCTCGCGGATGTTCATCGGGACCTATCGGTAAGGGCGAAGCCGTCCGGTGTTCATCACCCCCCCGGGGGGGGGGGGGGGGGGCGCGGGGGGGGGCGGGGGGGGGGGGCCTGGGCTTGACTCACCCCCCCACCCGCCGCGGGGCTACGCCCCGCGACGACCTCCCCCGCAAGGGGGGAGGTGAAAACACAGCCCTCGATCAACTCCCCGACCTGGGGGAGGACCCCTCCCCCGACTACTCGTCCCCGGTCCGGCGGCGGGGCGGGGGGGCGAACGCCGGCGACCGGGTGTACTCGGCCGGCGGCCGCTGGTTCACGTCGGTGACGACGGTGAACGCCTCCCTGAAATCCGTCCCGACGTACGCCGCCCCGAACAGCTTGCCGGTCTTCGTGTAGTACTTGGTCTTCGGGGTGTTGTCCCGGCTGATCCGGGTCTCGATGTCGGCCACCGGCTGCTGGGCCTTGGCCTGGACCTTGACCTCCAGCCGGGCCTGGGACGCCTGCTTCCCGTTCTTGTCCACCCCGTAGGGCGTCCCCTTGAACTCCAGCGCCCGGACGGCGTCCCCGGCCGGCCACCGGTCGGTCATGTCGAACAGCTCGTCCAGGTAGTTCACCCCCCGGGCGGCCCACCCGTCGGCCGCCGCCAGCCGGGCCCGCTCGACCTCGGTGTCGGCCAGGGTCTTCTCCAGGGCCGCCTTCTCCTCCCGGAGGGCGACCAGCCGGTCGTCGGCGGCCGACACCTGCATGTACCCCAGCGCCGCCCCGACGGCCAGCACCAGCCCGCCGACGGCCGCCGCCAGGACCAGCCGGCGGCGGTTCGGGTCGGACGCGGCCCGCGGCTGGCGGGGGGCGGCGAAGTTGATCGGCAGGGCGTCGGCCGCCTTCGCCGCCAAGAGACCCGCGGCCCCGGCGAACCGCCCGCGGATTCGGTCCGGGACGGCCTCGGCCGCCCCGGCGACCGGGTCGTAGGCGTACACCGGGACGTTCAGCCCGTCCCGCAGCCGCCCGGCCCACCCGCCCAGCAGGTCGTCCGGCTCGGCCACGTACACGGCCGCGACCGGGTGCCCGGCCGACTGCCCGGCGTACACCGCCAGGTTCCGCCGGACCTCGTTGACCAGCAGGGCCTCGCTGGCCAGGACCGGGGCCGGGACCGACCGGGTAAACGCCACCTGGGCGGCCCGGACGACGGTGAACTCGCCCCCCTGCGGGCCGGCGATCAGCACCCCGACGGCCGCGTCCCCGGGCGGGAGCGGGTGGGCCGACCCGGCGGCCACCTCCCGGGCCAGCCCGGCGGCCACCGCGAACGGCCGGGGGGTGACGCCGGCCAGCTTCAGCCCGGCCGCCTCGCACAGGGCGCGGACGGCGGCGAACACGTCCTTGCGGACGGCCACCACCGTCGCCCGCCGCTCGCCCTCCGGGCCGCCGTTCGCCAGCGGGGCGTAGTCCAGCACCACCTCGTCCGGGCTCTCGGTCAGCTCCTTGAGGGCCTGGAACCGGACCAGGGCCGGCTCCTCGGACGGCGGGACGGCCGGGAACCGGACCTCCTTGAGGATGACCTTGTCCCGGCCGACGGCGACCAGGGCCGGGGCCGCCCCGATGCCGGCCGCCTTGAGCCGGTCGCGGAGCCCCTCGCCCAGGGCCTTGGCGGTGTCGGCGGAGAGGGCCGGCGGGCCGTGCTCGTCCCCGGCCGTCCAGGCCAGGGCGTGCTCGACCTTGGCCGCCCCGCCCCGGGCCGCCCCGGTGACGACGAACAGCCCGCTCGGGTCGAGGTCGAGGGCCAGGTAGCGCAAGGGGGAACTCCGGTCGAAGCCATGCACAGGCCGGGAGGCCTGTGCCACCGAGGGTCGGTGTTTGGTGGCACAGGCCTCCCGGCCTGTGGTTGTTCTCCGGTGGCACAGGCCTCCCGGCCTGTGGTTGTTCTCCGGTGGCA
>JAIEQN010000616.1 GCA_019747685.1 Gemmataceae bacterium | reverse complement strand
TCGGTCAGGTCCGTCGGGTAGGGCTTCCTGCTCATCACGACAGGCTATCGCCGACCCCATTTTGGACAAGCTCTCAGTACCGATACGTTCGTCAAAGTCCCGACCCCCGGCAACCCGAACCGGGTGTACGGGGCGGACGTGTGTTACGTCGCGTACGCCAACCTGGCGAAGGACGCGCCCATCCCGGACGGGGTGCTGCCCGTCACCCCGGACCTGGTGATCGAGACCCGTGGCCCGTCCGACGCCTGGGCGGAGGTGTTCGGCAAGGCCCAGGACTACCTGAACGCCGGGGGGCCGGTGGTGGTCGTCCTCGACCCGGGGACGAAGACGGCATCGGTCTGCACCCCGCCGTTCGACCGGCGGGTCGTCGGCCCGGCCGACACCCTGACCATTCCGGAGGTGTTACCCGGGTTCGCCGTCCCGGTCGCGGCCCTGTTCGGCTGACCCCGTCTACTGGGCCAGCCACCCGCCGTCCACCGGGAGCGACACCCCGGTGGTGAACTTGGCCTCGTCCGACGCCAGGTACAGGACGGCGGCCGCCACCTCCTCCGGCCGGCCCATCCGCCCGACCGGGTGCATCGCCGCCAGCCCCCTCCCGCCGTCCGAGTCCTCCCCGCCGACGAACCGGTCGATCATGTCGGTGACGATCGCCGCCGGGGCCACCGCGTTCACCCGGACACCCTGCTTCGCGTACTCCAGGGCGGCCGTCTTGGTCAGCCCCTCGACCGCGTGCTTGGCCGCGATGTAGACGCTGACGTTGGCCATCCCGACGTGCCCGGCGATGCTCGACGTGTTGACGACCGCCCCGCCGCCGGCCCGGAGCAGTTCGGGAATCTCGTACTTCATGGCGGCCAGCACGCCCCAGACGTTGGCGTCGAAGACCTTGCGGTAGTCGGCCTCGGTCACCTCGGTGATCGGCCCGGTCCACTCGACCCCGGCGTTGTTGAACGCCACGTCCAGCCGGCCGTACCGGGCGACCGCCTGGGCAACGAGGTTCTTGACCTCGGCCTCCTTCGTCACGTCGGCCCGGACGAAGTGGGCTTCGCCGCCGGCCTTCTTCACCTCCTCGACGACGGCCAGCCCCTCCGGCTCCCGCCGGCCGGACACGACGACCCTCGCCCCCTCCCGGGCGAACGCCAGGGCGGCCGCCTTCCCGATCCCGCTCGTCCCGCCGGTGACCAGCACGACCTTCCCGGTAAACCGCGCCATGACATGACCTCGTGTGATGTGTCGGACGCCGGGGAGTACCGGCCCGGCCCGCCCGGGCTTACACGACCGGCGTAGCGGCGGCGGCGGCCGCGCGGTACAGTGCCGGCGCCCCCGGAGGACGTGACATGACCCCGACGCCGGCGACCCCGGCCCCCGCCGCCCCGCCGCTGATGACGGCCGAGGAGTTCATCCGGCTCCACGGCGACGAGTCCGGGGTCGAACTCGTCAACGGCCGCGTGGTGAGGTCCCCCATGCCCGGCGAAGCGCACGGCGAGGTCGGCAGTAACGCCCACGCCCTGATCCACACGGCCGTCAAGCAGGCCGGACTCGGCCGGGTGTTCATCAACGACACGTTCATCCGGACCAAGTTGGACGGCGTCCGCGGGGCGGACGTGTGCTTCGTCTCCTACGCCCGGCCGCCGAAGGACCGGCCGCGGGGGTACGGTCCGCTGGAGGTGCCGCCCGACTTGGTGATCGAGGTGCGGTCGCCGTCCGACCGGTCCGGGGACATCCAGATCAAGGTGGGCGAGTACCTGAACGCCGGGGTCCGGGCCGTCGTCGTCCTCGACCCGAAGATCGAGGCGGCGACGATCTACACCGCGGACGAGGACATCCCCCAGCGGCGGCACAACGGCGACGAGCTGACCCTGCCCGGCGTCCTCCCGGGGTTCTCGGTCCCGGTCCGGAAGTTCTTCGAGTGACACCCGGCCGTCACTTCCCCGACTTCTTGAACTGGGCCCGGAGCTGCTTGACCGCCGAGTCGACCAGCAGCTCGCCGCTGCCGGCGGCACACCGGGCGCTGACCACCTCGTAGTTCCCCTCGGAATAGGCCACCCGGGTCGGGACGTACCCGATGCTGCCGTTGGCCAGCTCGGCGATCATCGTCTGCCGGAACGGCGACCCGGCCTTGATCTTCAGCCCCAGGTCCACGAAGACCTCGCCCGGCAGGCTGACCCAGGCCAGGTCGTCGCCGAGGGAGATCACCTGCACCTCGACGGCCAGCGGCTTGCCCAGCCGGGCGGCCACGTCCACCGCCTTGAACGCCTGCACCTGGTCCAGGAACGCCGGGGCCGGCTTGGCCCCGGCCTCCACCGCCTCGACCACCGTCTTGGCGGCGGCCACGTCGGCGTCGGTCACCGGCGGCAGCGCCAGCTCGACCGTCTCGGTCGTCACCCGCAGCGGCCCGTCCGCCGCCGGGGTCAGCTTCTCGTAGGTCCGCAGGACCTCGGCGGCCAGCCGGGTGCCGATCCGGGCCGCCTCCCCGTGCCCCTTCTGCGGGTCCGGGCTGGCCACGTTGACGTGGTTCAGGTCGCCGCACGTCCCGGCGGTGAACAGCGTCACCATCCCGTCCCCCTTGACCGCCCCGAGGGCCGCGGCCAGCACCCCCGGGTAGTCGGCCGAGTAGTACAGCCCGCCGACCGTGTCCAGGTGCATGGCGAAGTTGACGTAGGTGGCGATCGGCTTCCCGTCGGCGGCCTCGACGGACACCACCGGGACCGACGGGTCGGTCGGGCCGGCCGGGCGGACGATCTTCGGGTTCTTCTTCCCCGGGTTCCAGCCGACCGACCCGTCGGTCATGTGGAACCGGCGGTTGAAGGCCAGGTCCTCTTCCCGGCCGGTGGCGAACGACACCCTCGCCGGCTTGCGGGCGGCGTCGGCCTTGGCCACCGCCCCGGCGATCTTCCCCGGTAGGTCCTTCATGTAGTCCTGGGCGACCTGGTTCCGCCCGCCGAAGGCGTCCTCCCGGGAGGTCCGGGTGGCCAGGACCGGCCCGGTGTGGGAGTGGGTGGCCGAGACCATGACGTGCCCGCCCGGGATGCCGGTCCCCTTCTCGACCAGGGCCCGGGTCTGGTCGACCATCTCCCGGGTGGTGCCGATCAGGTCGAGGGCGACGAGGGCGACCCGGGTCCCGTCCTTCCCCAGCACCAGCGCCTTGGCGTACAGCGGGTCGTGGGTCCCCTCGGCCCCGCGGGCCGAGTAGTACCCGGCCATCGGGCAGCCCGGCGGCGGGGTGATGTCGACCGCCGCCGCCCCGGCGGTCAGGTCCGCGGCCCGGGCGGAGGGCGTGAGCGCCAGCGCGACGGCGAGTGCGGACGAAAAGCGCATACCGACTCCGGGTGTTAAGGTGGTCAAGAATTTTTGACAGGATAACAGGATGGGCAGGATGGAACGAACCAAACTCGGCGGTTCTGATCCATCGTGTTCATCCTGTTATCCTGTCAAAAATCATCATGCACTACGCCAGAAACTCCTCGATCGGGCGGCCGCCGGGGGCGACCGCGACCGGCCGGCCGGTCCGGTCCGGGACCATCAGGTCCGGGTCAATCCCGAGCGCCCGGTAGATGGTGGCGCAGACATCGGTGGTACTGACCGGCTTGTCCTTGACGTAGGCGGCCTGGGCGTCCGACGCCCCGTACACAATCCCGCCCCGGACCCCGCCGCCGGCGAACACCACCGAGTAGCAGTGCGTCCAGTGGTCCCGGCCGGCGTTGCCGTTGACCCGCGGCGTCCGCCCCATCTCGCTCATCACCACGACGAGGGTTTCGTCCAACAGGCCGCCGGCGGCCAAGTCTTCGAGCAGCGCCGTGAACGTCTGGTCGAACGGCGGCAGCTTGTTCGTCTTGAGGATTTCAAAGTTCTTGGTGTGGGTGCCCCAGGCGTCGTAGTCGACCTTCACCCGGTCCCAGAACAGGTCCCACGTCACGTTTACGAACCGGACGCCCTCCTCGACCAGCTTCCGGGCGATCAGGGTGCTGTGCCCGAACAGCGTCCGGCCGTACCGGTCGAGCCGGCGGGGGTCTTCCTTCGACAGGTCGAACGCGCTGCGTAGCCGCGATGAGGTGAGCAGGTCGAGCGCCCGGCGGCGGGCCCGGTCGTAGCCGGCCGGGGCGTCGGCCGCAACCATCGCGTCGTCGAGCCGGCCGAGCAGCCCACGGCGGCCGGCCAGTCGGGCGGCTGACTGGTCGGCATCGAACCCGGTGTGCGGCAGCACCGGCACCCCGCGGACAACCGACGGCTTCCCTGGCACGGGGTCGGCCCCGGGGTCGGCGTGGGGGCTGCACTCGCTGGTCAGGGCGTCGTACCGGCGGCCGAGGAAGCCCGCATACGGCCCGGCCCGGCGGAACACCTGCCCCCACCCGAGCCAGCACGGCAGGTAGACGTAGTCCGGTAGGTCGCCCCGGCCGGCCCGCAGGAACTCGCACACCGCCCCCATGCTCGGCGGGTCGGTGTCCCGCGGGTGCTGGTCCGGCATGGTCTGCTCGTGGCCGGTGTAGCTGGGCAGGCAGTTGTGGCACCCGGCCTTGTGGTTCACCGACCGGACCACGGCGGCCCGGTGCATCCATTTCGCGGTGAGCGGCAGGTGTTCGCAGACGCGGATGCCCGGGGCGGACGTGTCGATCGGCCGGAACTCGCCGCGGACCTCGGCCGGGGCGTCCGGCTTGAGGTCCCACATGTCCTGGGTGGCGGCCCCGCCGAGCAG
>JAIEQN010001075.1 GCA_019747685.1 Gemmataceae bacterium | reverse complement strand
GGCCCCGGTGGTGATCGCGGCGGTGTGCGTGCAGGTGGCCAGCCCGTGGGCCGGGCCGCCGGCCCGGTCGATGGCCAGGCCGGTCGCCCGGGCGGTCGGGGCGGTCGGCCGGTCGGTCCGCCGGCGGGAGCGGGTGTGAGACGGCACAGGCATTCCTGCCTGTGCCGGGTCGGCGTGGTAGCATCATCGGGGAGGCCGAGGGTCCGAGCATGACTCCGCGTCGATCGACGTACCGGGTGCTGGCCCTGGCCGGGGTGGTCGCGGTGGCGGCGTGCGCCGGCGGGTGCCGAGGCCGCGTCGGGCCGGAGCCGGGCGGGGCGACCAACCGGAAGGCCCGGGAGGCCCGCCAGCAGGCCGAGCAGATGGCCGTGGACGGGGCCAAGGGGGCGGCCGAGGTGCTGGTCGTCCACCACCCGGACCTGGACAAGCGGAACCGGGTCGTGAAGGGCTTGTCGAGGGGCTGGGCCTGGGTGATGAGCAGCGGGGGTGGCGGCGATCCCGCCGCGGCTGTTCGGGTGAACACCCCGGCCCCGCCGCCGGTCCCGCCCCTCCTCCCGACACCGCCCGCCGACGCGGCCGCACCGCCCCCGCCGGCGGACCCGGCCCCGGACCCGAAGCCGTCCGGGAACGTGCTGGTCCGGGAGCGGGTGGTCGGGAAGCTGGCCCGGCCGACCGAGGCCGCGGCCGACGCCGCCGCGCTGGACGCGGCCGCGGGTCGGATCGAGGAGCGGCTCCAGGACCTCGACCCGCCGGTCCACTACCGGCCGTCCGCCGCGGAGGTCCGCAACGAGTACGTCCGGCGGGGCAGCCGGACCGTCAAGGACCCGGACGGGTTCGAGCGGGGCGAACTCGACAAGACCTGGCCCGGGAAGGGCAAAGACTACAAGTACGTCGAGTACACGGTCGAGGTGTCGGCCGACCAGGTCCGGGAGCTGCGGACCCGGGCCCGGGTGGGGTCGGCCCTGCGGGTGCTCGGGGTGGTCGCCGGGGTGGCCCTGGCCGGGTTCCTGTTCCTCCGGCTGGACGAGTGGACCAAGGGCTACCTGACGAGCTGGCTGGCGTTCGCGGCCGTCGCCCTGGCCGGCGGGGTGGCCGCCGCCCTGGTGCTGGTGTAACCGGGGGTCAGGAGTCAGGGGACAGGGGTCAGGAAGACCCGAGCCCCGGTCTTCTGTTTTCTGACTCCTGCCCCCTGACTCCTGACCCCTGAAATGACCACCGAGTCCGACCGGCTGCTGATCCAGCGCATCCGGGCCGGGGACAAGCCGGCCTGGGACGAGCTGTTCCGCCGCTACCAGGGGCGGCTGTCGGCCTACGTCCGCCGCCGGCTCCGGGACCACGCGGCGGTCGACGACATCGTCCAGGAGACGTTCATCGGGTTCCACACCAGCCTGCCCAACTTCGACGACCGGCGGGACCTCCAGACCTGGCTGTTCACCATCGCCGCCCACAAGGTGACGGACCAGCTCCGGCGGTCCGGGCGGCGGCCGGGGGCGGCCGGCGGGGACGCCGACGACGAGGCGTTCGACCGGTCGGCCGACACCCGGCAGCGGCCGGCGTCGAGCCTGGCCCGCAGCGCCGAGCAGCGGGGGCAGGAGGAAGAGGCCCTCGGCCGGGCGCTGACGGGCCTGGTCGCCGAGTGGAAAGCCCGGGGCGACTTCCAGCGGGTCAAGACGCTCGAACTCCTGTTCGTCCGCGGGCTGGGGAACAAGGAAGTCGCCGCCCAGGTCGGGGTGTCCGACCAACAAGTCGCCAACATCAAGTTCCAGGCCACCCGGCGGCTGCACGACGCCCTCAAGGCCGCCGGCCTGTCGCCCGACGTGTTCCCGGAACTCCAGGCCGATCCCGGCCCGTAGGGCCGGCTCCGTCAGCCCGGGCCGCAGACC
Source organism: Gemmataceae bacterium (assembly GCA_019747685.1). GTDB lineage: Bacteria > Planctomycetota > Planctomycetia > Gemmatales > Gemmataceae > Urbifossiella. The sequence goes on along the minus strand of JAIEQN010001075.1, from coordinate 2,751 downwards.
CGGGTGGGCGACGGGTCGGTGGGCCGAAGGTATTGTTGGTATTCCGGCCCGGCGGGCCGGTTCCGTCCGCCCGGGCCGCAGGCCCGGGGGACCGTCCGGCGAAAACCCCGGCCGTGTCAGGGCCGTTCCCGGTCCCCTCACACGCCCCGCAACCGCCCGGAACGACCCGTTCCGGGTCGGGGGTGTTGGACACCCTGAAACCCGGGCCTGTGGCCCGGGCTGACGGGACCGGCCCGCCGGGCCGGAAACCCGGGGCTCGCCCCCGGGTCCGCGTGCCGCCACCCCCATTTGACCCCCGCCCCGGCCGGTGCTACCCGTTAGGGTGGCCCGGGGGGTGACGGCATGCGGCGGGACGACTGCGTCGAGCTGTTCGGGCGGATCCCGGCCGAGGTCCACCCGCAGGTGAACGTGGTCCTCCGCGGGCAGGGGATGATCACCGTCGACACCGTGGTCGGGTTCGAGCCGGGTTACCTGGCCCTCCGCGGCCGGGAGGGCGGGTCGACCGACGAGGCCCGGGCGTTCTTCGTCCCATACGAGGAGATCGCCTACCTGCGGGTCGAGCGGGTGGTCAAGCTCGGCGAACTCCGGGCGATGCTCGGGCTTCCGGACGAGCCGCCCCCGCCGGCGGAGGCGGCCGCGGCGGAGCCGGAGGCCACCCCAGCCCCGGTGGCCGTCACCCCGGCCCCGCCGCTCGACCCGGCCGCCATCGCCAAGCAGAACCTGCTGGCCCGCATCCGGGCCGCCCGGACGAACGCGGGGAAGGTGTCGTAGCCCGGACGCCGGCCCCGAACATTCGTCGGTCCGACCGGGTTCATTGGTTCGGCCGCAGGGTGTGCGTGTTGCCGAACCAAACCAATCCGAGCCGGCGGCCGCCCCGTCAGATCGCCGCCGCCATCCGCAGTGCCACCACGACCAGCACCCCGGCCAGCAGCGGCACCGCCACCCGCCCGGCCAGGGTGAACGGGCTGGTCCCGGTCAGGGTCCCGCACATCAGCGTCACCGCCGCCACCGGGGACATCGTCCGCCCGGCCGCCGACCCGACCGCCACCAGCGCCCCGACCGCCGCCGGGTCGTGCCCGTGGGCCTCGGCCGGGCCGTGGAAGAACCCGTACAGGCTCTGGGTGCTGGCCATCCCCGACCCGGTCAGGGCGGCGAACGCCAGCGGCACCGCCGCCGCCAGCGGCTGCAACAGCCCCGGGGCGTCGGCGATCACCCGGCCCAGGGCGGCCGCCAGCCCGGCCCCCTCGACCGCCTTCCCGAAGCACGTCGCGGTGACGATCAGGCTGACGATGGTGGCGAACCCGTGCCCGGCCCCGTCGAAGAACGCCCGCACGCACTCCCGGGCCTTGCCCGGCGTCGCGGCCATCGCCACCCCCACCCCGACCAGCATGGCCAGCCCGATCAGCCGGCTGCTGTAGGCCGAGGCGTCCCGCTCGCCGCCGGGCTTGGTGGCGATCACCCACTCGTCCGGCACCGCGAAGGCGTGCAGCGGCGGCCCGGCCAGGAACAACAGCGCCAGCGGGACCAGCGGGACGGCCGCCTTGAGGAGGTTGATGGGTTGTTCGGGACCCCTCCCCCCGGCCCCCTCCCCCACCGGGAGAGGGGGGGACAGCGCCGGCCCGCCTCTTCCTCCCCCTCCCTTCGTAGGGGAGGGGGCCGGGGGGAGGGGTCCGCCGGCATTTTCTCCCGGTCCCGCAGCGGGAGAGGGTTGATGACGCTCCCACCACCGGCTCATCGCCCAGATCACCAGCGCCGACACGGCCAGTTGGACGAACACCGGCCGGGGCAGGTACTCCCCGGCCTGCCGGGTGGTCGGCACCCCGGTCTCCCGGGCGATGGTGGCCAGTTCCGGGGCGCCGGGGTTGAGCAGTTCGCCGCCGACCGACGCCCCGAGCAGCAGGCACGCCCCGATGGTCGCCCTCGAGTAGCCCGCCGCCCGCATCAGCGGCACTACCACCGGGCCGATGCACACCGCCGTGCTCGTCTGGCTGATGACCGGGACGTTGACCGCGAACCCGACCAGCACGACCCCGGGCACCAACAGCCAGCGGACGTGCCGCAGCGGCTCGACCAAGAGCAGGACGAGGTGCCGCTCGCAGCCGGTGTGCCGCAGGACGTAGGCGAACCCCATCGCCGTGCAGATCGGGACGACGAACTTCTCGTTCGAGAAGGTGCCCAGGAACTCCCGGGTGACGGCCGCCAGCGGGCCGGGGTGGCCGGCCGCGGCCGCCGTCGCCCCGGCGATCAGCAGGGCCGCCCCGAGCAACACCAGCCGCACGTCCCACCCGCGGACCACCAGCACCACCGCCGCGGCCCCGACCGCCACGGCCACCACGCCCGCGAGTCCCATCGGCGGCCCTTTCGTCTGTGGCGACGGCGCCGGGGGTGCCCGCCGCCCGGGTCGTGCGGCGTGTGCCGCCCGGGCGGCCGGCGTGGGTGGAGTTTCCCGACGGCCGGGCTAAAGTCAACCGGCCGGGCCGGGATTTTTCGCGGATACTGGCGGCACCGGACCGGACCCCGAGACGACCCATGCCGAACGACGCGAAACTCGGCCTCTTGGCCGGGGTGGCCGGGGTGGTGCTGGCGGCCGTCCTGTACTTCCAGAATCCGGCCCCCGGGCCGGCCGTGCCGCCGGCGGCAGCCACCCTGCCCGCTACCCCGGTCGCCCGGGTGACGCCGCCGCGGGCTGACCCGCCGCCGGCCGAGGCGCCGGGGGTTGTCCCGGTGGCCGGCCGCCGGGCCGAGGTGGAG
>JAIEQN010000481.1 GCA_019747685.1 Gemmataceae bacterium | reverse complement strand
GTTGGCCGCGTCCGAGGCGTGCAGCCCGACCGAGTCGCCGTGGACGCTCCCCTTCTGCTTGGCCCCGTTCGGCTCGGCCCGGCCGGGGTCGTTCAGGAGCAGCTTGTTGGCGGCCAGGTTGAAGGCGTCGCTGATCGACGCGGCCGAGAACCCTTCGGCGATGGCGGCGGCGGTCGCCTCGGCGGCGGCGTCCCGGCCGCCGCCGTAGATCACCCCGGCCAGCTTCTCGACCCAGGCGTCGTCCCCGGCCCGGGTGCCGGGCGCCTTCCCGGCCAGCTTGTACTGGTCCATCACCTTCGGCAGCACGGCCTGCACGTTCGACTGCCGGCCGTACCGGTTCTCGTTGCAGCAGAACAGGACGCTCTGCCGCAGCAGGGTGTGGGCGTGTTCCTTCCCGGTGAACGGGAGCATCGCCCAGGACCGCCAAGCCAGGACGACCCGGTGGACGTTGATGTCGTCGGCCACGCAGTACATGACGTGGTTGAAGGCGTCCTCCGGGGTCCCGTCGTGGGCCAGCCCGGCGAACAGCTCCTCGGCCGCGTCCGGCTTGTTGGCCCGGGTCAGGTCCCGGAGGGCCTCGCCGCCGGCCTTCCCGGCCGGCGGGGTGGTCGGCTTGACCGGGTGCAGGACCTCGTTCTTGCGGCCGCCGGTCGCCTGGATGTGGGTGGCGTTGCGGTAGAGGACCTTCAGCACCGGCAGCGGCTTCTGGGCGTCGGGCAGCTCCTGGGCCATGTTGTACGCCGGGGCCAGGGCCATGAACGTGTGGTAGCCCTCGTAGTGCCGGCCGCCGAACTCGCGGGCGTTGGCCAGGGCGCCGGCCGCCACCAGGGCGCGGAGGTCGGTCCCGGCCTTGAGTTGGCCGACCAGGGCCGGCATCAGCTTGTCCGGCGGGGTGTCCTGGAGCAGGGCGGCCAGCGGCTCCAGCTTGCCGAAGTCGAGGGTGCCGGTGGCGTCGGCGGCAGAGGCGGACGCGAGCCCGAGGTCCGCGGCGACGGCCGGCCCGAGGCTGGCGACCAGCATCCCCCGGCCCACGTCGGCCAGGAACTCGCGGCGGGTGTTCGGGGCCATGAACGGTCTCCCTGGGAGGAAGGGGACGGGGGCGGGTGGCCCCCGGTACACGAGAACTACGGCCGATATTACCAGAACGGCGGGGCGTTACACGTCGTCAGCGGGCGGGCGGCGCGGTAGGCCGCGTAGTCGGTGCGGTCGGTCCCGTAGGGTGTGTCGAGGCTCGCCGCAGGCGAGGCGAGACGCACCACCCGCCCCCGGTGCGTCTCGCGGACCGCGGACGGTCCGCTCGACACACCCTACCGCGACTACGCCGACCCGCGTCCCACCCCGGTCCGGCGGCCGCCGGCGACCGCGACCGCCACCGTCAGCACCAGGAACGCCCCGGCGACGGCGGCCATGAACACGAACGTCTCCTGCAGCCCGGCCCGGGCCCGGGCGGCGTCCCGGTCGAGCGGGCGGATGATCTCCACCACCCCGCGGACGTCGCCCACCTTCCAGTCCAGCTTCGGGCTGTTCACCGTGTCCTTGTTGTGGCAGCCGAGGCAGGACTCCCGCAGCCGGCGGGCGATGGCGTACCGCAGGACCGGCCGGCCGGCGTACTCCTCGAAGTGGTACACCGGCACGTCCGGGTCGGCCCGGAGCCGGGCCAGGGCGTCCCGCTCGAAGGCGTCCATCGGCGGCCGGTCGGTCCGGAACTTCCACGGGTGGTCGCTGTACAGCCGGACCCGCATCCCGGTCTCGCTCCGCTCGCTGATCGTTTTACTCAGGTCGATGGTCAGGGTGGCCGGCAGCGGCAAGGAATCCTTGCGGGCGGCGTAGTCGTGGGTCACCAGCACCTTCCCCTTGGGCATCGCCCGGTCGACCGCCTCCGAGTAGATGTCGTTCAGGCACTCCAGCGTCTCGGCCTGCTGGGCCGCCCCGTCCAGGGCGGTCGAGTGGACCAGCCGCTCGTTCAGCCGGGCCAGGTGCCACAGCCCGGCCGCCGACCCGACCGTCAGGGCCGCGAAGAGGCCGACCGGGACCGGGTTGCGGACGCACCACCGCCACGCCCGCTCGGCCGGCCCGACCGGGCGGGCCCGGATCGGCCGGCGGTCGAGGAACCGGCGGAGGTCGTCGGCCAATTCGCCCGCCGACGGGTAGCGGCGGGCCGGGGCCTTGGCCATCGCCTTCAGGCAGATCGTTTCCAGGTCCCGCGGGACCTTGTCGTTCAGCCGCCGGGGTGGCCGCGGCTCGTCCTGGAGAACTTGCAGCAAGAGCATCCGGCGATTGCCGCGGAACGGCCGTTCGCCGGTTAACAGCTCGTACAGGATGACCCCGAGCGAGTAGACATCGCTGCGGGCGTCAACCCGGTGTGACTCGCCCCGGGCCTGTTCCGGCGACATGTACGCCGGGGTGCCCAGGACCTCGCCCTCGGGGGTCATGGTCGCCCCGTCGTCGGCGTCCCGCTTGGCCAGCCCGAAGTCGGCGACGTGCGGCCGGCCGTCGGGGTCGAGGAGGATGTTGCCGGGCTTCAGGTCCCGGTGGACGACCCCGAGCCGGTGGGCGGCGGCCAGGGCCTCGGCGGCCTCGGCGACCAGCCGGGCGGCGGCCGAGGGGTCGAGCGGCCCGGCCCGGAGGCGGTCGGCCAGGGTCGGCCCGCGGACCAGTTCTTCCACCAGGTAACAGACCCCGTCCTCGGTCCGCCCGGCCTCGAACAGGGTGACGATGCCCGGGTGCCGGACGGCCGCCGCGCTGCGGGCCTCGTGGAGGAACCGGTCGGCGTCGGCCGGGGTCGCCAGCCGCCCGGCCCGCAAGACCTTGACCGCGACCTCACGGCCGAGGTCGGTATCGACCGCCCGGAACACCGTCCCGAACGAGCCGGAGCCGAGTTCCTCGAACAGCTCGAACCGGCCGACCCGGCGGGGCAGGGGGCCGACGGCCGCCCGGGCGGCGGTCAGCAGCTCCGGCGGCACGTCCTCGCCGATGTCGGCCGGCTGCCGCAGCCCCGATACGAGCGGGTCGGCGTACCCGTCGAGGGTCGGCAGCACGCCTTCGCATTCGGGGCACCCGCCGACGTGGGCGGCGACCCGGGCCAGCTCGCCGGCGTCCAGGTCGCCGACCGCGAACCGGGCCAACACCTCGGGGCTGGGACAGCCGGCACCGCTCATCGGGTTCACCTCGACGGACCGCCACCATCGTAACGCCGGGGCGTTACAGGGTCATGGCCGGCCGGGTTTCCCTCGACAGCCCGCCCCGGCCGGGTCACACTAGACGACATTGCACGCGGGGCGGGCGATGAGCGACGGGCGGTCGAACGGGAGCGGCGACGGGGCGTCGGCGTGTACGTCACGCGGCCTGCTCGACCGCGCCCGCGGCCACGACCCGGCCGCCTGGGAACGGCTGGTCTCCCTCTACGCCCCGCTCGTCTTCCACTGGTGCCGGCGGTGGGGGCTGCGGGACGACGATGCCGCGGACGTGTTCCAGGAGGTGTTCCAGGCGGTCGCGGCCCGGCTCGGCGGGTTCCGCCGGGACCCGGCCGGGGGGACGTTCCGCGGCTGGCTGCGGACGATCGCCCGGAACAAGGTGAATGACCTCTTCCGCCGCCGGCGGCACGAGTTCCCCGGGGCCGGCGGGAGCGAGGCCCAGGCCCGGCTGTTGCAGGTCCCCGGGCCGGTCCCGCCGGACGACGCCCCGCCGGACGCGGGCGTCCCGGCGCTGCTCCGCCGCGCGCTGGAGCTGATCCGGGGCGAGTTCGAGCCGCGAACTTGGCAGGCGTTCTGGCGGACGGCGGTGGACGGCCGCAGTCCGAAGGACGTGGCCGACGAGCTGGGGATGTCCGGCGGGGCGGTCCGGGTTGCCAAGTCGCGGGTCCTGCACCGCCTCCGCGAGGTGCTCGGGGACCGCGGCAGCTTGGCAAGTTCGTAACCAGCCGGGTGGCGTCACATCAGTCTGAATTCCCGCCGTAACCGCCGAGTTGGGCGGAGTTTAACTCACCCGTAGTCCACCGGCCGCTGGGACCCCGAGGCGACCGGGCCGAATGACCCCCATCCAAACTCCCACAGCGGCACGACGGTTGCGTGGGTACGGGGTGTACGCCCGCCCTCGCCGGAGGTGCCGCCGTGCGAACCTTACGAGATGTCCTCGCCGCCGCCGGGCTTCTGGCCGTGACCGCCCTGGGCCTGCTGGTGGTGCTGCTCCTGGGCTATGTGTACGGGGCGGCCGACGGGCAACTGCCGGACGCCGTCCGGGCGACCGCCCTGTCACTCTTGGTGCCCGCGATCGGGGTGGCGGCGGGGGTGATCCTCCTGGCCGGTGCGGTCCTGCGGTCCGGCGGCGACCCCCGCGGGTATGCCGGGCCGTAGGTGGCCCGGCAGCGGCTCCGGCTGGCCGGCCCCTCGCGTCCGCGGTCAATACGTCTTGTCGTGGATCATGCAGTACCGGGACCCGGGCCGGCCGGGGTGCTTGGTCCCGTTCCGGCAGTACGGGCAGGCGTCCGGGTCGGCGGCCGTCGGCTTGGCCGCGGCGGAGGCGGCCGGCGGTCTTGGGGCAGACGGCTTCGGGGCGGGCGGCTTGGCCGCCCCCGGGCCGGGTGCCGGCCGCGGCTTGGGCGAGTCCGGCGGGGGC
>JAIEQN010000924.1 GCA_019747685.1 Gemmataceae bacterium | reverse complement strand
AGGGTGATCGGCCGGCCCCGGAGGATGGCGTCGATGAACAGGTGGTAGCCCATCTCCGGCCGCTGCCGCGGGCCGTAGACGCTGAAGTACCGCAGCACCACCGCCGGCAGGCCGAACTCGTCGGCGTAGACCCGGCACAACTGTTCGGCGGCCAGCTTGGTGATGCCGTAGGGCGAACTCGGGCGGGTCGGCAGCGACTCGTCGCCCGAGGCGTACCGGCCGTAGACGGACGACGTACTGGCGTAAACCAGCCGCTTCAGGGTGGTAGACCCCTTCAGGGCCTCCAGCAGCCGGTGGGTGGCGGTCAGGTTGTGCCGGGCGTAGGTGTCGAAGTCGAGCCAGCTCCGGGCCAGCCCGGGCATGGCCGCCAGGTGAAACACCCGTTCGGCCCCGGCCACGAGGTCTGCCGGGACGCCGGTTGACAGGTCGTGTTCGCGGAGGGTGAACCCCGGCCGGCCGAGGAGGCCCGACAGGTTGCGGTCCTTGACCGGCCGCGGGTAGTAGTCGGTGAAGCAGTCGACCCCGGTGACGGCGTGGCCGTCGGCCAAGAGCCGCTCGCACAGGTGCGACCCGATGAACCCCGCCGCCCCGGTCACCAAGCAGTTCATGGCGTTCCTCGCCGGTGGGGCGGGATGCTACCACCCGGCGGATTCGGACCGCAACCCCGACCGACCGTGCCCGCCACGCTGTTGACCCGGGGTTGTACCCCGGGCTACGTTGTGCCAGCCCTTCAGGCTGGGGATTCCGACCACCCGCAGGCTGACAGCCTGCCACACCGTAGCCCGGGGTGGAACCCCGGGTAGCCGTCGGCCCGGCTATACTGGTGTTGCCCCGCCGAGGTCCGGTCATGACCCGCTCCGCCGCCGTCCTCGTCGTCCTGGCCCTCGCCGGTGTGGCCCCGGCCGCCGACCCCGCCGCCGAGCGCGGCTACCAGGCCCTGACCGGGACCGGCTTCAACCCGGCGTTCTGGTCCGTCCGGTCGCTCGGCGAGGCGTGGAAGCAGTGGGACGGCGTCACCGCCAAGCCGGCCGACTACGACGCCGCCCTCCGCGAGCGGTACGGGCTGCACCCGGCCCCGTACCCGAACGACGGGCTACCGATGGGCCTCCGCAAGGGCCGGCTGTTGCTCGGCACCGGCATCGCCACCGACTGCATGATCTGCCACGGCGGGTCGATCCTGGGCACGAGCTACGTCGGGCTGGGCAACAGCACCCTCGACATCCAGGCCCTGTTCGAGGAGTTGGCCCGGGCCGACGACCAGTCCGGCAAGCTGCCGTTCACCTTTACCAACGTCCGCGGCACCAACGAGGCCGACGGGTTCGGGGTCTACCTGCTCGGGTTCCGCAACCCGGACCTGAGCCTGTCCGGCAAGTGGCAGGACCTCGGCCTGCGGGACGACGCCTGCGGGGACGTGCCGGCGTGGTGGCTCTTGAAGAAGAAGCGGACCATGTACCACAACGGGGCGATCGACGCCCGGTCGGTCCGGTCGCTGATGCAGTTCATGATGCACCCGCTCAACGGCCCGGCCGACTTCCGAAAGGCCGAGCCGGCGTTCCGCGACATCCAGCAGTACCTCTTGTCGATCGAAGCCCCGAAGTACCCGTTCCCGGTGGACCTGGCGAAGGCGGCGAAGGGCGAGGCCCTGTTCCTCGACCACTGCGCCCGCTGCCACGGCACCTACGGCGAGAAGTGGACGTACCCCAACAAGGTGGTCCCGCTCGACGAGATCGGCACCGACCCGATCCGGCACGCGGCCGTCGGCCTGGACTACGGGGCGGCCTACGCCGCGTCGTGGTTCGGCCAGGAGGGGGCCGGGTGGTTCGTGGGCGGCAAGCCGTTCCGGCCGACGGCCGGGTACCAGGCCCCGCCGCTGGACGGCGTCTGGGCCACCGCCCCGTACTTCCACAACGGCTCGGTGCCGACGCTCGCCGGGGTGCTGAACTCGACGGCCCGGCCGAAGCTGTTCACCCGCAGCTACAGGACCGGCGAGGCGGATTACGACAAGGACAAGGTCGGCTGGAAGGTGACGGAGTTGCGTTCGCCGCCGGGCGAGGACGTGGCGGCGATCGAGCGGCGGAAGGTGTACGGCACGTCTCAGCCCGGCCGGGGCAACGGCGGCCACACCTACGGCGACGTGCTGAGCGAGGAGGAACGGGCGGCGGTGATCGAGTATTTAAAGTCGCTGTAGGCATGTCGCCCCGAAGGGGCGTCCGGGAATAGCCCGGGGTTCGTCGAGTCGGAGGGGCCACAGATCAAAACCGGGAGGACACGGATCAGGACCAAATCATGGTTTTCGTCCGATCTGTGTTCCTCCTGCCTTGATCTGTGGCCGGTCTTCGGACCCACACCCCGGGCTACCCCCGTGGCGTCAGCCGCCCGATCTCGGCCGCGAACGCCGGCCAGTTCGCCGTCAGGTCGGCCCGGGTCCCGCCCCGGTAGTCGGCGTAGTCGAACCCCGGGGCGACGGTGCAACCGAGGAGGGCGAAGGCCCCGCCCTCGGCCAGCCGGGTCCCCTGCCAGACCCCGCCCGGGACGACCACCTGCGGCGACTGCCCGGCCGCCACGTCCGGGCCGATCACCACCTCCCGGCCACTCCCGTCCGGCCACAGTTGCAGCATCCGGACCGGCGACCCGAGGTAGAAGTGGAACACCTCGTCCCCGGGCAGGACATGTAGCTCGGAGACGTGGCCCGGCTTGAGCAGGTAGTAGATGGCGGTCGAGGCCGCCCGCGGGCCGGCGTGGTCCGGCAGGGCCGACGCCGGCAGCCCCAGGGCCGACCGGTACGTCTCCCGGAAGAACCCGCCCTCGACCGGGTGGGGCTGGAGGTTCAGCAGCCGGATCAGGTCGTCGGCGGTCATACCACCCTCGGGATCATCCCGCCGGCCAGTGGCGGCGGGCCGCCCACCCCGGCCATCACCACCGAGTACCCGCGGTTCTCGATCACCGAGCAGTCACCGAACGTCTGAAAGATCATCGGCACCACCGCCGTCGGCAACTTGGTGACGATGTAGTACCGGCCGCCCGGCCGCAGCAACTCCCGCGACCCCTGGACGAACAACTGGGTGATCTCCGACTTGGCGTAGTACGGCGGGTTGGCCACGATCACGTCGAACGACCGCCGGGCCAGCCCTTCGAGCCGCGTCGCGGTCACGAACTTCGGGTTCGGGGTGTTGTTCGCGGCCGCGTTCAGTTCCGCCAGGGCGACCGCCCGAAGGTTACTATCCACAAAGGTCACGCTGCCGGCCGGGCCGACCTTACCGCCCAGCAGACAGCCGACCGCGCCGTTGCCGCAGCCGAGGTCCAGGACCGACTCGCCCGGCCGCACGTCGGCCACCTCGACCATCGCCCGGGACCCGTTGTCGAACCGGCCGTAGCTGAACGTCCCCGGCCGGGAGATGACCTCCATCGGCGGCCCGTCGGGCAACTTGGCGTGGAAGGCGACCTCGTGCCGCCGCCGCTTCTGGTCCTCGCCCCGGACACTCCAGAATGCCATCCCGGCCTTGCTCGCCGGCGTCTGGCCGCACTTGCCGAAGACCTTCTTGTGCCACTTGGCGAACTGGTTGTCCCGCTCGTACCCGGACAGGGAGACGAGCACCCCGCCCGGCTTGAGGACGTGGTAGGCCTGCTCGACCATGTCGATCTTGAGTTCCCGGTCGGCGTAGGCCGCGGCCGGGAAGACGACCGTTTCGAAGGTCGGCCCCAGGTCCCACAGGTCGGGCTTGGCGACCACCTCGGCCCCCGACCCGACCTCGGCCAGGCAGTCCCGGACCCGGTCCGCCTGGTGCAGGTCCATCTGGTAGCAGACGGTGCCGGGGGCGGCGACCGCTTCGACGAGGTTGGCCACCGGCCAGGGCGGGCCGAGGGCGACGCAGACCGGCGGCTTGACCCGGCCGGCGACGGACTGGAACAGGTCGGTGAGGTCGTTCATGGCCGCATTCTACGACCCGGCCCGCCGCTTCCGGGCCCGTTCCAGGAGGCCGTCGTACCGCTCCCGGGCGGCCCGGTCGGGGTCGTCCTTCGACTTGGCCAGGTCGGTCCGGGCGGCGGCCAGCTCCCGCTCCAGCACCCCCACCCGGTACTCGGCCGCCTTGATGTCCAGGTCGACCAGCTCCCGGGCGACGGTCTGCAACCGGGCCTCGGCCGCGGCCCGCTCCTCGCCGGCGGTGGTGACCGCCCGGGCGGCCAGCACCAGGGCCCGGTTCTCGGCCTTCCAGACGCTCAGCTCCAGGTCGTACCGCTTCGGGTCGTCCCGGAGGTCGGCCAGGTACTCGGTAATCTGGAACGTCTCCCGGACCTGCTGCTCGTAGGCGGCCCGGCTGGACCGCTTCAGCTCGTCCAGCGGGGGGACGAGCTCCGGCAGGTGCTTGCGGACGAAGTGGAGGGCGGCCGCCTCCCGCTCCTCGGTGAACCGGGGGAGCGCGTCGGCCCCGGCCGCCGGGCCGGCGGCCACGGCGGCCGCCGCCAGCACCCGGACGAACCTCCCGGACCGGGCCGCGAACATGGTCTACCTCGGGGTACGGGCTGCACAGGCCGGGAGGCCTGTGGCACACAGGTCGAACCGGGCGCGATCCCGGGGGCGCCCCGGCCCGGGGGTAGGTCCCGGCGCGGGAGCC
>JAIEQN010000046.1 GCA_019747685.1 Gemmataceae bacterium | reverse complement strand
GATTCCGTCCGCTCGTCCTCATGCCGCCGGGTTACAACACCGAGACGCCGGGGGCTAGATGTCTTCAACACGGCAAGGGAACGTCACAGTGGGGGCGCCTGGGGTGAACCCGGGTGCCTCTTCTCGTTCGGGAGGTCTCGGAGCGGGAGGTGGTTGGCCAACCGGCGTAACAATCGATACATTCGCCTAAACGAATACAGCCAACTCGGGGTGCAGGATGTCCGGGAGCGGGGCAGCGGAGGCCCTCGTTGTCTCCCTCAGCAACAGCGACAGAAGATAGCCGGCCACCCCCGTGGGCGCGTAAGGTGCTTCGTTCATGGCCCCCCTCCCTGACCCTGCTCACGAGTGCCGTCGAAAACTGGTCTGGGCGGCGGTCCAGTTGGTCCTCGGCCAGTTGCAGATGGCGGGTGCGGTCGTGGGCGTCTACCTACTCCTTACGACCGGGGTGAGCGAGCTGACTCTCGCCGCGTGTGCCGCCACCGGGACACTCACCGTGCTCAGCCGGCTCCTGTTCGGGAGCCGGCCTCGGAAGTAGCCCCGTGTCTCAGCCCCCGAACCGCGAAAGGCGGCGGGCGGGGCGCTCACATGGTTCCTGCCATTCCGCCCGGCCGACCGCTAGCGGGTCCGGCATCGGGTACAATCCGGGATGCCCTCGCGGTTCGTGCCCGGAAGCGTTTCGGGGTGTGTCGATGCCGGTTCGCGTGTCTTCGCAGAACACGATTAACCGCATGTTCCGGGCGTTCTCGGACCCGACCCGGCTACGGATTCTGCACCTCCTGCACGGCGGCGAAATGTGCGTCGGGGACTTGGTGAAGGTGCTCGAGGTTCCTCAACCCACGGCCTCCCGCCACCTGGCTTACCTGCGTCGCGCCGGCCTCGCACGGTGCAGAAAAGAGGGGCTCTGGAGTTACTACTCCCTTGCCCCGGCATCGGGCGAATTCCACCGTAGGCTCGTCGAGTGTGTCGCGTGTTGTTTCTGTGAGGTCCCGACCCTCCGGGCGGATGCCGCCCGCCTGAGCAAGCTCAAGGCAAAGGGCCGGTGCTGCCCGACGCGGGCGGGTGAGGGGTGAAGTGGCTACTCCACCCATCGAATCGTTTGCGGACGGCCGCGGGCTCGCCCCGACTCATTGACCGGACCGGCCGCGTGACCTTCGCCGAATCTTCACGACGTTCACCGCCCCCGCTGCCTTGACGTGTATTCTCCTACGCGAATACAACGAGGCTCACTACGTTCGCCTTCGAGGGCTTGGGACGATGAAGCGCCGTCTCGTAGGAACCCTTGCGTGCCTCCTAGCGGCGGCCACGGCCGGCTGCGGCGGGTGCGGGGGTGGTAAGCCCCGCCTCAACGGGGCGGGGTCCACGTTCGTGTACCCGATGATGAGCAAGTGGGCGGCCGAGTACGACCAGGCGAAGGGGGTGGAGGTCAACTACCAGTCCATCGGCTCGGGCGGCGGCATCCAGCAGATGACGGCGAAGACCGCCGACTTCGGTTGCACCGACGGCCCGATGAACGAGGAGCAGCTCCAGAAGGCCAAGGAGACCGGCGGCGAAGTCGTCCACATCCCGCTCGTCATGGGGGCCGTCGTGCCGGCCTACAACCTGGAGGGCGTGACCACCCCGCTCACCTTCAGCGGGCCGCTCCTGGCCGACATCTTCCTCGGCAAGGTCAAGAAGTGGAACGACAAGGCGATTCAGGACCTGAACCCCGGGGTGGCCCTCCCCGACAAGGACATCGGCGTCGTCCACCGGTCCGACGGCAGCGGGACCACCTACGTGTGGGTCGATTACCTGGCGAAGGTGAGCCCGGAGTGGAAGCAGAGGGTGGGCGTTGCTACCTCGGTCAACTGGCCGGCCGGAGAGGGCGCGAAGGGCAACGAGGGTGTCGCCGGCCGGGTGAAAGCCGCCCCGGGTTCCATCGGGTACATCGAGCTCATTTACGCGGTCCAGAACGACATCAAGTTCGGCCACGTGAAGAACAGGGCGGGGGCAGCCGTCAAGGCGGACCTGAAGTCCATCACGGCCGCGGCGGACAACGCCCTGACGGCCATCCCGGAGGACCTGCGGTACTCGATAACCGACGCGGCGGGAGACGACTCCTACCCCATCTGCGGCACCGTCTGGGCGGTCGTGTACGTGAACCAGCCGCCCGGCAAGGGCCAGCAGGTCGTGGACTTCCTCCGGTGGGTTACCCATGACGGGCAGGCGCTCTGCGAGCCGCTCCACTACGCGAAGCTCCCGCCCGGCCTGGTCGAGCGGGTTGAGAAGAAGCTTGCTTCCATCCAGGTGAAGTAGTTCGGGCGACCGGCTCGCTCTCGCCTTGCCGCACCGTCCGGCCCGAACCCTGCCCCGGAGGTTCCCCCAATGAGCGTCAGCGCCAACGGGCCTCCGCCCGCGCAACCGGTCGGGCTTGCCGCCCGGCCCGGGGGTGAAGGCAATCGGCGCTCATGGCGTATCCGGCACGTGGTCGTGGGCGATACCGCCTTTCGGCTCCTATGCCAGGCGGCGGCGGTCACCGTCGTCGCGCTCGCGGTACTCCTGGTCGCCGTCCTCGTGCAGCAGGCGATGCTTGCCATCAGGACGACGGGGGTAGACTTTTTCACCACCACGACCTGGGACCCCGAGCCGGGGCACCGGAAGTTCGGGGCCGTCGCGTTCGTCTACGGCACCATCGTCACCTCGGTCATTGCCATGCTGGTCGCCGTCCCCGTCGGGGTCGGCACCGCCGCGTTCCTCTCTGAGGTTGCCCCGAGGTGGCTCCGGCGGAGCGGCTCGTACTTCGTCGAGATGCTTGCCGCCATCCCGAGCGTGGTCTACGGCTTCTGGGGCCTCTACGTCTTCGCCCCCGCCTTTCAGGGGCTCGTCTCGACGCTCGGCGGCCCCGACCAGGCCGGCATCGGCCTGCTACCGGCCGGGCTGATTCTCGGCCTCATGATTGTCCCCTACGTGTCGGCCGTCTCGTTCGATGTCATCCAGGCCGTCCCTCGCTCCCAGCGGGAGGGCGCCTTGGCGCTCGGGGCGAGCCGCTGGCAGGTCATCTGGACTGCTGTGCTCCCATTCGCGCGCGGCGGCATCATTGGTGGGTGCTTCTTGGCGCTCGGCCGGGCGCTCGGCGAGACGATGGCGGTAACGATGCTCATCGGGAACCGCCCGGACGTGAGCCTCTCCCTCTTCGGGAAGGGGAACTCCATCCCGAGCGTCATCGCGAACGAGTTCACCGAGGCGACGTATGACCTCTACCTCTCGGCCCTGGTCGAGCTGGGTCTGGTGCTGCTCCTGGTGAGCGTCGGGTTCAGCGCCGTCGGGCGGCTTCTTATCCTGCGGATGGGTCGTATCGGTTCTAAGCCGTCAGTGCTCGCTCGGACCGTATGGTCGCTCCGCCTCTGGGGGAAAGGCGAAGGCCGAGGGGGGCATGGCCGGGAAGGTGATAGTGGGGAAGGGTTTCCGAGCGTTCTGCCATCGACCCGGCGCGCAATCTGGGTGAACCGGCTGATGGTCGGGGGCGAGGCGCGGACCGTGAACCGCGGGATTGTGGCGTTGGCGCTCCTCGGCGGGCTGTTTGCGGCGGTGGCGTTTCTGGTCGAAGACCCGAGCCTCCGCCCGGCGCTTTTGGGGGGGATAGCGGCCGCAGCCGCGGTCACGGTGGTCGCTACACTCGGCGTCCTCGGGCTCAGTCAGATGCTCACCACCGTGCCCCTGTTCCTCATCCTCGGGTATCTCCTCTACCGCGGGGCCACGTCCCTCAACTGGGAGTTCTTCACACAGCTCCCGGCTCCCGTCGGCCAGACGGGCGGGGGGATGGCAAACGCCTTCTACGGCAGCGGCTTGATGATAGCGCTTGCCACCGCCTTTTCCGTCCCGCTCGGGCTTCTGACTGCCGTGTACCTTGCCGAGTTCCGGGCCGGGTGGTTCGGGGCGGCCGTGCGGTTCGTCGCCGAGATGCTCGGGAGTGTCCCGTCCATCGTTATCGGCATCTTCGGCTACTACGCGGTCGTGAAGCCTGTCACCAACCACTTCTCGGGACTGGCCGGCGGGTTCGTGCTCGGGGTCATGATGCTGCCCATCATCATCCGCACGTCGGAGGGGGCTTTGAAAACCGTGCCGATGTCCCTTCGCCACGCGAGCTACGCGCTCGGTGCGTCGCAGTGGCAGACGATTGTCCGGGTGAGCCTGCCGGCCGCCCTCCCGGGAATCATCACGGCCGTCTTCCTGGGCATCGCCCGGGTGGCCGGCGAAACGGCCCCGCTGCTCCTCACGGCGTCGAGTAACGCCTACTGGCCGCGGTCACTGAACGACTACACCCCATCGCTGCCCGTGTTCATCTTTAACTACGCGGTCAGCCCCTACGAGGACTGGCACCGCCAGGCGTGGGCCGCGGCGTTTGTGCTCGTGTCGGCCATCATGGTGCTAAACGTCGGCGTTCGCCTACTCGCCGGTAGGCGGGTCATGGTGGCAGGCCAAGCCGACTGACCTTCCGCGACCCCGGCGAGAAAGGGTGGACTGGTAGGCACAGCGATACCCTGTGAGCTAGTCGGCTGACACTTTCGAGTTGCCGACTGCCCGCGCGGCGGTACTCCTGGGGGCACCGGGAGGAATCCGCCAT
>JAIEQN010000491.1 GCA_019747685.1 Gemmataceae bacterium | reverse complement strand
CACAGGCCGGGAGGCCTGTGCCACCAGGCACACAGGCCGGGAGGCCTGTGCCACCAGGATGAGCCGGAGGCTCCATGACCGAGCCGTTCCACGACCACTTCTCCGGCCACGCCGGCGACTACCGGGTGTACCGCCCGGCGTACCCGCCCGGGCTGTTCCCCTGGCTGGCCGAGGCCGCCCCGGGCCGGGACCTCGTCTGGGACTGCGGCACTGGCAACGGGCAGGCGGCAGTCGCCCTGGCCGGCCACTTCGCCCGGGTGGTGGCGACCGACGCCAGCGCCGAGCAGATCGCCCAAGCCGAAGCCCACCCGCGGGTGGAATACGCCGTCGCCCCGGCCGAACGGTCGCCGTTGCCGGACCACACCGCCGACCTGGTCACGGTGGCCCAAGCCCTGCACTGGTTCGACCGCGACCGGTTCTACGCCGAGGCCCGGCGGGTGGCCAAACCCGGCGGGCTGCTGGCCGTCTGGGCCTACGACCTGCACTCGGTCAACCCGGCCGTGGACGTGGTGCTGGGCCGGTTGCAGAACGAGTTCGTCGGCCCGTACTGGCCGCCGGAGCGGGTGTACGTCAACGCCGGGTACAAGACCCTGCCGTTCCCGTTCCCGGAGGTCCCGGCCCCGGCGTTCGAGATGACGGCCGACTGGGACATGCCCCGGATGGCCGGGTACATCAACACCTGGTCGGCGACGAAGCGGTTCATCCAGGCCCGCGGGTTCAACCCGGTCGACCGGCTGGCCGCCGACCTTAACGCCGCCTGGGGCGACCCGGCGGCGGTCCGGACGGTCCGGTGGGCGTTCCACCTGAAGGCCGGGCGGGTCGAGTGATTCGGCAGCGACCGGTGGGAGGGGCCCCGATGACGGTCCGTACCCGCCGCCGGCTGCTCGTGGTCGCCGGCGTCGTGCTGGTCGGTGTGGCCGCCGTCGCGGCGCCGGGCCTGTGGGCCCGGTTGTTCGGCCCGCACGTTGTCACGAACGCCCTCGTCGGCCGGACCGACGGGGAGATCGGCCGGGAGTACGGACGACCCGAGACGGACTGGGACGGGTATCACCGACTGGGGTTGAAGCCGCCGGCGGGCTTGCCCGAAGGTCCGATCCGGACCGTCATCTATTCCCCCCGTGGCCTGTTCCACCTTGAGGGCGGGAGGCTGTGGGTGTGGCTCCGGCGCGCGGGCGACGGCTGGGTGTGTTTCGAGTCGTGCTGGTTCGCCGGCAGCGTACGATTCTAGTCCGACCCCGACCGGGAGACGATGTGAGCGGCGAATGACGACCCACTTTCTCGCGCTGGAGACCTCGTGCGACGAGACGGCGGCGGCCGTCTTCACGGACGAGCTGGCCGTGCTGTCGAGCGTGGTCGCGTCCCAGGGCGACCTGCACGCCCGGTTCGGTGGGGTGGTCCCGGAGATCGCCTCCCGGGCACACCTGCGGAACCTCCTGCCGGTCGTGGACGAGGCGCTGGCGAAGGCCGGCATCACTCTCCGGGACATCGGCTGCGTGGCCGTCCACAACACCCCCGGGCTGGTCGGGGCGCTGCTCGTCGGCGTGTCGGCGGCCAAGATGTTCGGGCTGGCCCTCGGGGTGCCGGTGGTGGCGGTGAACCACGTCGCCGCCCACGTCTTCGCGTGTCGCCTCGCCGCCGGCCGGGACATCTTCCCGTGCCTCGGGCTGGTGGTCAGCGGCGGCCACACCGCCCTGTTCCGGTGCGAGTCGGCCCTCGACATGCACCTGCTCGGCGGCACCCGGGACGACGCCGCCGGGGAGGCGTTCGACAAGGTGGCGGCCATCCTCGGGCTCGGCTTCCCGGGCGGCCCGGCCGTCGAGCGCGAGGCCGCGTCGGGCGATCCGGCGGCCTACAAGTTCCCCCGGCCGTTGTTGGACGACGGCCGGCCGGAGTTCAGCTTCAGCGGGCTGAAGACGGCGGTACTGTACGCCTGCCACGGGCAGGACGTGGCCAAGGCCACGCCCCCGCCGCCGGGCAAGAAGCGGGCCGACCTGGCCGCCAGCTTCCAGCAGGCGGTGGTGGATGTCCTCGTCGGCAAGTGCAGGCAGGCGCTGCGGAAGACGGGCCTGAAGCGGCTGGCCGTCGGCGGCGGGGTGTCGGCGAACAAGCCGTTGCGGGCGGCCCTTCAGCGGATGTGCGACAAGGAGGGCGTCGAGCTGGTCATCCCGCCGCTGAGCCTTTGCACCGACAACGCGGCGATGGCCGCCCTGGCGGTCGAGCAGTGGAAGCGGGGCCGGTTCGCCCCGCCCGACCTGGACGCCGAGCCGAACTTCATTTGACGGCGGCACAGGCCGGGAGGCCTGTGCCGCCGGAGGGCTTGGCGGCACAGGCCTCCCGGCCTGTGCATCCCGCGGTCACTTCCCCTCGGCGGCCGGGGCCTTCTCCTTCGGCTGGCCCTTGGCGGCCATCCGCTTGGCCTTCTTGGCGGCCTGGTTGGCGGCCGCCTTCTTGGCCCGCTCGGCCAGCCGGGCCTTCTCCTCGGCGTCCGCCTTCTCCAGGGCGGCGTTCACCTTCTCCCGCTCGGCCTTGGGCAGGTACGCCCCCGGCCCGAGCCGGTCCTCGAACCGCTTCCGCCGCTTCTCGGTCGCCTTCCGCTTGACCATCGCCGGGTTGCCCATGAATCCGCTCCGGTGGCCGGGGTGGTGTCGGTGGTGATCCCGTCTAAGGTAGAGATCGGGCCGACCCCGGCGACCCCGGACCGCCGATGCACTTGCCGACCTTCCGCGAGTTGTTGACCCCGGCCGGGCAGGCCGCCCTGCTCGCCGCGACCGCCCTCGTGCCGACCGAGGCCGGGTTCCTCGCGGCGTTCGAGGCGCACCGCAAGCGGCACCCGCCGGCCCTGGCGAAGGCGGCCGTCGAAACAGCCCTGTTGCGGACGAAGGCCCGGGCCAAGTTCGCCGCCGCCGACCGGATGTTCTTCACCCGGGAGGCCCTGGAGCAGGCGTCGGGTGACCTCGTTTCGACGTACCGTGCGGGCCGGCTGGCGGCGTACCCCGTTGTGTTCGACCTCTGTTGCGGGATTGGAGCGGACGCCCTGGCCCTGGCGGCAGCCGGGTGCCGGGTCGATGCCATCGACCGCGACGAGCTACGGCTGGCGATGGCCGAGGCCAACGCGGCCGCCCTCGGCCTCGCCGACCGCATCGGGTTTACCCTCGGCGACGTGCTG
Organism: Gemmataceae bacterium; assembly: GCA_019747685.1. GTDB lineage: Bacteria > Planctomycetota > Planctomycetia > Gemmatales > Gemmataceae > Urbifossiella. The sequence goes on along the minus strand of JAIEQN010000491.1, from coordinate 1,424 downwards.
ACGATGCCGAGGCCGCCGGCCGATGCAGCGTTCGCCGACCCGTCCCGCCGGGCCGGCGAACGCCGATTCCTCTCGCCCGACCGGTACGACCCGCCGCTCGGGGCGGTGCTCGGGCGGTTCCCGGCCGGGTTCCCGCTGGCCGCCAAGATCGCCCCGGGCGTCGCCCGCCGGGACATCGAGGGGTACGCCGCCGAGGCCGAATGGATTACGGCCGCCGGCGAGTTGAAAGAGTGCGTGCTGTGGTTCGGGCCGTTGAAGACAGCCGCTCGCCAGGAACCCACTCGCTCGCCGCCGACCGGCCGGTGCCGGACCCGCCGGCCGGGCCGATCGCCGGCTACCTGTTCGACCCCGACCCGGCGGTGATCCGGGCCGACCTCGTCGGGCTGCTGGCGGACCAACTGGGGGCGTTGGCGGTCGACCCCGGTGTGGCGGTGCTGACCGGCCCGGCGGCGGTGGTATCGCCGTTCGCCGAGGTGTACCGGGTCGAGCACGCGGCCCCGCTGCACCCCGGCCGGCTGCGGGAGTACCTACGCGAACGCCGGGTCGGGCGGGTGACGGTGTTGAAGCGGGCGGTCGAGGTCGACGCCGACGGGCTGGTGAAGAAGCTCAAGCTCGACGGGCCGGGCCACCGCCACCTCATCCTGACCCGCGCGGGCGGGAAGCCGGTGGGGGTGGTGGCGGAAGAAATGTAGGGTGGGCGGAGGTCCGCCGAAGGCGGGCCGAGGCCCACGCAGGGGGAGAGCAGCCGCGTGGGCCTCGCCGGTCCTGCGGACCGCCTCCGCCCACCCTACCGGACGCGGCCGCTCACTCCTTCGGGCCGTCCTTCTTGCCGGCCGGGGCGGGGGCGCCGGCCTTCGGCTTGAGCTGGGTGGCGGTCCGGTACACCCACGTCTCGGACGGGCCGTTGGCGTCGTCCGGGCGGATGTCGGCGACCTCCGGCCGGCGGTCGTCGGTCGGCCGGACGAAGTCCAGCCGGAGGGCCTTCTTCTTGATGAGCGTCACCCCGCCGGCCCCGGTCGGCTCGGTCGCCTGGCCGTTCGACAGGCCGGTCACGTAGACACTGAACCTGTTGGTCCGGGGGGCCTTCTGGCCCATGTCGGTCCAGACGGCCAGCCCGGACACCAGCCGGGGGAAGGCGTCCGGCTTGGACGGGGGGATCGGCCGCTTGGACATCTCGATGGTGGACAGCAGGTTCTGGACCCCGTTCGGGGCGCCCGGGCCGACCGTCGGGTCCTCCAGCTTGCGGAGCTGGCCGACGATGAACGGCTGGGGCTCGTCGACGTGGGCGGTGTTCAGGTCGCGGGTGACCAGCTCGAACTCGGGCTGGCAGTAGACCGGCTCGCCGTACCGGTTGTACACCTGGAACCACATGTACCAGACCTGCTGGTCGGCCGGGTTGCCGTCCTTGTCGAACCCGCGGACGG
>JAIEQN010000003.1 GCA_019747685.1 Gemmataceae bacterium | reverse complement strand
GTCGTCCGCCCGGGTGGGTAACCCGCGCGGCCCCCCCCGCCCCCGCCCCGCCCCGCAGCCGGTAGACGAACGCCAGCACCTCGGCGACGGCCCGGAACAGCGGCCCCGGGATCGGCTGCCCCTCCCGCACCGCCGCGTACAAGGCTCGTGCGAGGGTCGGCCGCTCCAGCACCGGGACGCCGCTGTCCCGGGCCAGGGCCGCCACCCGGCGGGCGAACGGGCCGGTCGCCCGGGCCACCACCACCGGGGCCGCGTCCCGCCCGGCGTCGTACCGCAGGGCCACCGCGTAGTGGGTCGGGTTGGTGACCACCACCGACGCCTTCGGCACCTCGGCCAGCATCCGCCGGCGGCTCCGCTCCCGCTGAATCTGCCGCACCCGGGCCTTGATCTGCGGGTCGCCTTCCTCTTGCTTCAGCTCCTCCTTCAACTCTTGCCGCGTCATCCGCAGCGACTGTTCGAACCGCCGCCGCTGGTAGAGGTAGTCCAGCACCGCCACCCCCGCGACCGCGGCCGACAGGTAGACGGCCAGCCGCATCGTCACCGCCCAGGCCGACTGCACGGCCCCGGGCAGCCGGTCCCGGCCGATCCCGGTGATGGCCCCGCCCCGCCGGTCGACCACCAGGTACGCCACACCCGCCAGGGCCGCCACCTTCAAGAGCGTGAGCAACCCGCGGACCAGGGCCTGCACCGAGAACAGCCGGCCGGCCCCGGTCGCCGGGTTGAGCTTGTCGAAGTTCGGCTCCAGCTTCTCGGTGTTGACCTGGAACCCGACCTGCACCAGGCTCGCCCCGACCCCGACCGCGACCAGCAGCCCGAGGAACGGGGCCAGCGCCCCGAGCACCCGGACCGCCGTGCGGGCGAACAGCTCCCGGGCCTCGGCCGGGCCGAACTCCGGGTGCAGCAGCCGGGGGAGGTCGTGCCGGAACACGTCGAGCATCGTCGCCCCGACATCCGGCCCGACCTCGATCAGCCCGACCACCCCGGCCAGCGTCACCAGGCTGCCGACCAGCTCGGCCGAGAACGGCACCTGCCCCTGCCGGCGGGCCTCCTCCCGCCGGCGTGGGGTCGGGTCCTCGGTCTTCGATTCCTGGTCGACTTCGTCGGCCAATACGACCTCTCGTAGGGCCGGCTGTGCCGGCCGACACCATCACACAGCCGGCCCTACGGACCCAGCACCCGCGGCAGTTCCTGGCTCACGTTCGCGGTGACGGCGTTCATCGCCCGGACCATCTCCGGCATCAGGAACAGCCCGCCGATCAGCACCACCAGCACCTGGAGCGTGAACCCGACCGAGTAGACGTTCAACTGCGGGGCGGCCCGGGCCATCACCGCCAGGGTGATCGCCAGCAGGAACAGGCACAGGGCCAGCGGCCCGGCGAGCAGGAGGCCCATCTCGTAGGCGGTCGCCAGCCCGTCCACCATCGGCCCGGCCTGCGGCAGCGTCCCGACGCCCAGCGGCAGCGTCCCGAACGAGGCGTGCAGGGCGGCCAGGGCGACGTGATGCCCGTCCACCGCCAGGAACGCCAGGGTCGCGGCCGCCTCGAACACCCGGGTGACGGGACCCGCCACGTCCTGCCCGCCCGGCCCGGCCAGCGGGGAGACGTTCAGCCCGACCTGGACCGTCACGAACTCGCCGGCCACCCGCGCTGGCAGGAGGAACAGCCCGAATGCGAACCCCATCGCCGAGCCGATCAGCGCCTCCCGGATCAGGGCCGCTCCGTAGACCACCGGGTTCGGGTCGGCCGCTTGCCGGGCTAGGTTCGGGTCCCACCCCGGCCCGACCGCCCCCACATAGAAGGCCGCGAGTGCGATTGCCAGCCCGACCCGGACGAGCCGCGGGGTCGGCCCGGCGAACGGCGGGAAGACGGCCACGAACGCCCCGACCCGGGCCAGGATCAGCCCGACGTAGACGGCCAAGGCGGGCGTCACTGGCCGGCCCCCGCCGCGTACCCGATCATCCGCCGGGCGAACTCGGCCGCCTGCTGGAGGGTGATGCCGAGGGTGACGACGATCGCCAGCCCGACCAGGACGATCCGCGGGACGTAAGAGAGCGTCTGGTCCTGGATGCTGGTGACGGTCTGGAACAGGCTGACCACCAGGCCCACGATCAGGCTGACCGCCAGCGCCGGCAGGGCGACGAGCAGCGACACCAGGAACAACTCCTGCGTCATCCGGATGACTTGTTCGGTGGTCATGGGCACCTTCCTGGCGAGCGGGGGGGCGTGAGCCCCCTGTTTCCTCGCGTTTCCCGGAGACAGGGGGCTCACGCCCCCCGCTCGCCTCGATCACCCGTAGCTGGCCGCGACCGCGTGCGTGACCAGGTGCCAGCCGTCGGCCAGGACGAACAAGAGCACCTTGAACGGGGCCGAGATCGTCACCGGCGGCATCATCACCATCCCCATCGAGGTCAGCACGCTGGAGACGACCAGGTCCACCATCAGGAACGGCAGGTAGATGCAGAAGCCCATGACGAACGCCGTCTTCAACTCGCTGATGACGAAGGCCGGGATGACGGTCAGGAACGGGGCGTCCTCCGGCTTCTCCACCGTCGTGTTGCCCGAGAGGTGGAGGAACAGCCCGAGGTCGGTCTTGCGGGTATTCCGCAAGAGGAACCGCTTGTGGACTTCGGCCCCGGCCCGGACGGCCTCGGCCCCGGTCATCTGCTTGGCCAGGTACGGCTGGAGGGCCTTCTGGTCGATCTCGGCGAACACCGGCTGCATGATGAACAGGGTCAGGAACAGGGCCAGCCCGGTCAGCACCAGGTTCGGCGGGACGTTCGGGGTGGCCAGCCCCTGCCGGACGAACGACAGCACGATCACCACCCGCGTGAAGCTGGTGGCGGTCATCAGGACGGCCGGGATGAGGGTCGTCAGGCCCAGGAGCAGGGCCGTCTGGACCGGCGGCGACAGGTTCGACAGGCTCAGCCCGTCCGGGCGGGCGAACAGGTCGGCGACGTCCATGCCACCCTCCGGGAAGCCCCACGAGCCCGCCGATCGTTACCGGCGGGCGGCGTCAACCCGCGTGCGGATGCGGGCCAGCAGCGAGGCGATCTGGTCCGGCAACCCCGCGCTCAGCATCCGCACCGGGCCGACGACGACCGGCTCGGGGGTTGTCGCCTCGGGGGCCGGGGCCGGCTCCGGCGGCGGGCCGGGCAGCTCCAGCACCGCCTTCACCCCGGCCGCGTCCACCCCGAGCAACAGCCGCCGGTCGCCGGCCGTCACCAGGTAGACCGAGCACCGCGGGTCCACGCTCAGGGCGGCGGCCACGGCCATCCCCTTCGCCGGCGGGAGCGGCTTCCGCCCCACCAGCCGGGCCACCCCGACGCACAGCCCGCAGACCAGGACCAGGCTCACCACCATCCGCCCGAGCGCGGCCCCGAGGCCCGGCCCGTCGGCCGGCGGGGCCGGCTTACCCGCGTCCGCCGCCGTCACGGCTGCGGGGACCGGGTCCGACAGCAGCCGGGGGAGGCCGAACCCGCCGGCGATCACCAGCAGCCCGGCCCCGACCAACAGCGGCGGGACCCGGCGGATCGGGGGCGGGGCGGGGGCGGCCATCCGTGGCCCTCTGGGGGGTCGCGCGTCAGGGGGTGACGGGGCGGGGCGGGGCGGCGGCCGACGGGACGTTCGACGTGACCCCGGCCGGGGCCGGGGCCGGCGGGGCGGCCGCCTTCTTCTGCCCCTTCATCTTCTCCAGCAGTTGGGCGGCCAGGGCCGGGTCGACCTCGGCCAGCACCCGGGCCGCCTGCCGCGGCTGCATCTGGGCCAGGGTCCGGGCGACGGTGTCGAGCTGGCCCTTGTCGGCCAACTGCTGGAACAGCCGGGCCGCCCCCTCGGGGGTCATGTTGTCGTACATCGCGGCCATCCGGCGGATCGCCTCCGGGTCGGCGGCGTTCGGGTCCGGCAGCTTGGCCGCCGGCGGGGTGGCCGCGGCCTCCCGGGCGGCGGCCGCCGCGGCCTGGGTCGCCTCCGTCACCCGCCGCAGGAGGGCGTCGACCGAATCCCGCTCGGCCTGGAGGTCCCGCAGGACCAGGTCCATCTGGGCCTGCCGCCGCTCCAGCCGCTCCTCCCGGGACCGCACGTCGGCCACCGCCGCGGCCGGGGTCGATTCCGACCCGCCCGCCTTCTCGTCCTTCGGCTGCGTCTTCGGGGCGGCCTTCTCCGGCGGCTTCTCGTCCTTCGTCCCGGCCGCCGACCGGGCCGGCTCCGGGTCCTTGTGTTCCGCCTCGCCGGTCCGGGACTGGTTGAGCCAGACCGACAGGGCGGCCGACACCCCGAACAGGACGAGGGCGACCAGGGCCAACTGGATGATCGAGCGGGTGGTCATGCGTCGTCCGGCGGCCCGGCCTCCGGGAGGGCGGCCTGCCAGCGGCGGAGGCCGAGTTCGTCGAGGACTTCCTGGTCGGCCTTCTGGGCCTCCCGCCGCCACTCGTCCCAGCGTTTTTGGCGGAGGGTGGCCAGGGCCTCGGCCTCGGTGGCCAGCTCGGTCCGCCGCCGGGCCGCCGCGGCCAACTTTTCTTCGGCCGCCGCGACGGCCTCCTCGGCCGCCGCGATCGACCGCCCGAGCCGGTCCGACGCCTCGGC
>JAIEQN010000514.1 GCA_019747685.1 Gemmataceae bacterium | reverse complement strand
CATTGGTTTGGTTCGGGAACCCACACACCCCGCGGCCGAACCAATGAAGACGGTCGGACCGACGGCCGTGCGGCCGACACCCGGGCCCGTCGCCTCCCCCACCCGGAGGTGACGGGCCGGCCCGATCCGGTCATCACAACCCCCCGCCATGAAAACGGATCGCCCGTCTTACGATGTCCACCCCGGGGTGGCAATGGTCCGCAAGTGGGCCGACGCCCTGCCGGAGAAGACCGGCCGGTCGCTCGACGAGTGGGCCGAGCTGGTCGGCCGGTCCGGGGTCGAATCCGTCCGCGACCGGGCCGCCCTGCTCAAGCGGGAGTACGGGCTGGGCACCGTGACCGCCGGGCAGATCGCCGCCTACGCCGCCGACCGCCAGACCTGGGACGGCGACCCGGACATCTACCGGCGACAGGCGGCCGTGTACGTCGACGCCCTGTTCGCCGGGCCGAAGGCCGGGCTGCGGCCGGTCTTCGACGCCGTCGTCCGCGAGGTCCGCAAGCTCGGCCCGGACGCCAAGGTCTGCCCGTGCCAGACCATCATCCCGTTCTACCGCAACCACGTCTTCGCCCAGGCCCGGCCGGCGACCAAGACCCGCCTGGAACGGGCCTTCGCGTTCGACAACGTACCGAACTCCGACCGGGTCATCCCTAACCCCCGGGCCAAGCCGGACGACCGGCTGCAACACCTCGTCGCACTTTCCGCCGTGTCGGACGTTGACGCCGAAGTCCGGAAGTGGCTGAAGGCCGCCTACGCCGCCGACGCCTGAGAGATGACGCACAGGCCGGGAGGCCTGTGCCACCGGTCAGCTCGGCGGCACAGGCCTCCCGACCTGTGCGGCGACCGTGCCGGCCGGAAAGTCCGAACCTTTCTGCTTTTTCGGCTTTTCTCTTGCACCTGACTAACTTCGCTGCCAAACTAAATTCATCCGGAATTCATCATTCTGCCCGGCTGTCGGCTTTTCCAACACTATCTTGGCCTCGTAGCCCGTCCGACGCCCGCGACCGCCCGGCCGCCGCCGACCGACCCCGATCCGCAGGAGCACCGTCATGGCCAAAGCCCGCGGCGACTTCACCGACACCCTGCTCCGCCGCAAGCAGATCAGCCCGGACCAGTTGGTCGAGGCCGAGAGCACCGCCGCGGCCGGCGGCATCAAGCTCCAGGACGCCCTGGTCAAGCTCCAGTACCTGACCGCCAACGAGGTGATGACGGCCATCGCCGAGCACCACGGCGTGCAGTTCATCGACCTGGCCGACCTGGAAATCCCCAAGTCGGTCATCGAGCTGGTGCCGGAGTCGGTGGCCCGGGAGAACGTCGTCCTGCCGCTCTCCCTGGAGGGGAACGTCCTCAAGGTCATCACCGCCGACCCGGCCAACTACGACACCATCCAGAAGCTCCAGTTCATCCTGAACAAGGACGTGGTCCCGGTCCTGGCGGTCCAGGAGCAGATTCAAGAGGCCATCAACCGGAACTACGGCCAGACCGAGACCGAGTCGGTCGACTCGATGCTGGTCGAGTTCACGGACACCGCGATCGAGTTCACCCAGACGGAAGCCGTCTCGACCCTGGCGGCGGCCGACGACTCGGACGCCCCGGTGGTCAAGCTGTGCAACCTCATCATCCAGGAGGCGATCAACCTCCGGGCCTCCGACATCCACATCGAGCCGTTCGCCGACCGGGTCCGGGTCCGCTACCGGATCGACGGGGTGCTGGTCGACCGCGACAAGGTCGCCCGGCGGTTGCTGGCACCCATGCTCTCGCGTTTCAAGATCATGGGGAGTATCGACATTAGCGAGAAGCGGCGGCCGCAGGACGGGCGGATCAAGATGTCGGTCGGCGGCAAGCACTTCGACCTTCGGGTCAGTATGCTACCGTCGGTCCACGGCCAGTCGGCGGTGATGCGGATCCTCGACCGGGGCAACATCCAGGTCAACATCCGTGAACTCGGGTTCTCCGAGGAAGATTACATCCGGTTTCAGAACATCATCAAACGACCGAACGGGATTTTCTTGGTCACCGGACCGACCGGCTCCGGCAAGACGACGACCCTGTACTCGGCGTTGAACGAGCTGAACCGGCCGGACCGGAAGATCATCACCGCCGAGGACCCGGTCGAGTATTACCTGCCCGGGATCAACCAGGTCGAGGTCAAGCACGGCATCGGGCTGAACTTCGCCCGGATCATCCGGGCCATGCTCCGCCAGGCGCCCAACATTATCCTCGTCGGCGAAATCCGCGACAAGGAGACCGCGGAAATCGCCGTGCAGGCCTCCTTGACCGGACACTTGGTTTTCTCGACGCTGCACACGAACGACGCGCCCAGCGCGATCACCCGGCTCGCGGACATCGGGGTGCAGCCGTTCCTCATCGCCAGCTCGGTCATCGCCATCATGGCCCAGCGGCTGGTGCGGGTGAACTGCGTCAAGTGCAAGGAACCGTACATGCCGCAGCAGCAGGAGTTGCGACAGGCGGGCATCCAGCCCGAGCAGCTCGCCAAGAGCAGCCCGATGAAGGGCCGTGGCTGTAACCACTGCCGCGGCACTGGCTTCCGCGGCCGGCAGGGCATCTTCGAGATGATGCGGATGACCTCGGTGATCCGCGAGTTGACGTTCGCCCAGGCCCCGACCCAGGAAATCCGCCGCAAGGCCCGGGCGACGAACATGCGGACGCTGCTCGAAGACGGTATCCTGAAAGTGCTTAAGGGGACGACGACGCTCGACGAGGTGCTCAGCACCTGCCACGCCGAATTGATCACGGTCGATGTGTAGCTGATGAGGCGAGCCGGGAGCGTCAGCGACCGGAGTGATACAAATCTCCGGTCGCTGACGCTCCCGGCTCGCCCAAACCCGAAGTAGCGGATCGCCCAAAATTGGTCGGCATGACGCCGGCCGGCTTCTGCGCACGGACGCCGAACCCGGAGCGGGGGAAACCCACCCCGATTTTTGGCGCGACGACGGCCTGCCGTGATAATGCGTCAGCCGGGGACACGACCCGGTCGGCTCAAAGGGGAATACGCCGGGCGGCCGCGGCCCTTTCCGCGAACCCGCCCGACGAGACCCGCCCCAGCCCCCGAGCCGGCCGGCGACCTCCCCGACGTGGCACGGGCTGCGGCCCGTGCGGCGTACTCTCGCGGCCGTCCCGTTCCGCTCACGGCCGCCCGCCGTCGTCGTGCCGCACTCGTGCCCGTCCGTGGCGGGGGAGTCCCGTGGCCTCGGTCTCGATGGAAAAGCTGCTGGCGACGATCATCCAGATCAAGGCCAGCGACATCCACATCAGCGTCGGCCAGCCGCCGGTCGTCCGCCACCACGGGCGGCTGCGGAAGCTCGACGCCAAGGTTCTGGACAACGACGACACCACCGGGCTGATGAAGAGCATCACCCCGGACCGGTGCCAGCAGGAGTTGCAGCAGAAGGGCGGGGCCGACTTCGCCATCGAATACCTGGACGGGGTCCGGTTCCGGGTCGCGGTGTTCAAGCAGAAGGGCACCATCGGCATGGTGATGCGCCGCATCCCCAGCCAGTTCCTGACGTTCGAACAGCTCCGCACCCCGGAGGCCATCCGCCAGCTCATCACCCGGCCCCGCGGCCTGCTGCTCGTGACCGGCCCGACCGGGTCCGGGAAGACGACCTCGCTGGCGTCGATGATCAACTTCCTCAACGACAACTACGACCGGCACATCATCACCCTGGAAGACCCGATCGAGTACTACCACAAGCACAAGAAGTGTACGGTCAACCAGCGGGAGGTCGGGATCGACGTGCCGGAGTTCAAGGAGGGCATCCGGCGGGCCCTGCGGATGGACCCGGACGTGATCCTGGTCGGCGAAATGCGGGACCTGGAGACCATCCGGGCCGCCCTGGAGGCCGCCGAGACCGGGCACCTGGTGTTCGCCACCCTGCACACCTCCGGGGCCGCGTCCACCATCGACCGGGTGGTCACCGTGTTCCCCGAGATGGAGCAGGACCAGATCCGCACCCAGCTCGCCGGGGCCCTGATCGGGGTGCTGTCGCAGGCCCTGTTGCCCCGCAAGCCGGAGGGGCTGGTCGCCGCCTACGAGATGATGGTGGTCACCGCCGCCATCCGGAACCTGATCCGGGAGAACAAGGTCTACCGGATCGACTCGTCCATCCAGACCGGCCGCAAGCACGGCATGTTCCTGCTGGACGAGTCGCTGTTTAGGCTGTGGCGGGAGGACATCTGCGACAAGGAGGAGGTACTCCTGCGGTCGAGCCGGCCGGCCGAGCTGGCCGCCAAGATCGCCCAGGCCGAGAAGGGGCTGATGGACGACGACGAGGACGAGGGCGGGGGAGAGGACGACGACGAGGAGGAGGACGAGGACGACGAGGACGACGACGACCGGCCGAAGGGCCGCCGGCGGTAGCAGTCCCAGGACCGGGGGCCGCCGCCCCCGCCCGCCGAACATCCTCACCCCGCACACCGAGAACACCGATGGCCACCCCGACCCCGCCGAACGACCCGAAGAAGCCCGCCCCGCCGGCCGGCCAGAAGCCCCCCGCGGCCGCCAACGGGGCCGGCCCGGCCAAGCCCGGCCAGCCCGCCCCGAAGCCGGCCGCCCCCGGGGC
>JAIEQN010000120.1 GCA_019747685.1 Gemmataceae bacterium | reverse complement strand
CGGCCGCCTCCCGCTCGATGACCGCCGTCGCCGCGGCGGCCACCCCGAGGGCCAGGTTGCTCGTCTCCAGCCCGCCCCCGCCGACCGGCCCGAGGACCCGCTCGGCCGGCCCCGCCAGGACCAGCTCGCGCTCGACCGCGACCCGTTCGCAGACGACCGCGGCGGTCCGCGACCCGACCAGGGCGGCGAGCGACATCGGCCCCCCGACCCGGACGCCCGGCCGGTCGGGGGGCAGGGCGACCAGGAGCTGGAGGCCGTCCGGCAGGGTCGCCCCGGCGACGACGACCTCCGCCCGGTCGGCCCCGGTCACCCACGGGATGTCGCCGTCGAGCCGGTAGCCGTCCGCGGTCGGCGTGGCCCGCAGGGCCGGGCCGCCGTGCCGGCGGGAGGTGGTCAGTTGGGAAAGCCCGACGGTGGCGAACCGGTCGCCGGCGGCCAGCGCCGGGAGGAAGCGGTCCCGGAGGTGGGGCGGCCCCTTGAGCAGCTGCCGGACGGCCGCCTCCCGTTGGCTCAGGATGAACGCCGTGGTCGGGCAGGCCGAGGCGACCCGCTCATGGCCGGCCAAGAGGTCGGCCGGGCCGAGGGGCGTGCCCCCGTACCCGGCCGGGATCGACCAGCCGAACGCCCCGGCGTCCCGGGCCGCGGCCAGCGACCCGGCTGGCCAGTCGGCAGACCGGTCGGCCGCCTCGGCCCCGGCCGCCAGCCGGTCCAGGGTGTCGCCCGCCGGACGCGTCATGTCGCCCTCCGGCCTCGTGTCGCCCGGTAGGGGGCGATTCCCCATCGTACAGCGAAGGGTTTCCCCGGTGGTAGCCGCCGCCCCGGCCGGTTGTGACTTGGTTTGGTTCGCAACCCATCGTGGCGTAAGGGTCGATACCGGTGAACTCGTAACTCCACCCCTTCTGGATGTCCGCGTCGAGCCCTCGCTGGCTCAGCCACTCCTTGATGACCCGTTCGACCGTGTTGTCGCGGGTGCCGGAGACGACCACGGCCGGATCAGCGCCGACCTCGGCAAGCCCGACGAGCCGGGCACGAAGGCCCTGTGGGCGTTCCCCGACGGCGCCCTCAACGAGTAACCGGGGCGCGACCCGTGGCCCGGGCGGGCCGGTTACTTCCCGGCCGGCCCGCGCTTCAAGGCCCAGTCGAAGAACCGGTCGAGCAGGTCGTTCGACTCCGGGGTCGGGGCGTGGCCGGGGCGGTTGGTCATGGCCACCCGGAACTCGAACCCCAACAGCCGGTTCACGGCGACCGCGTGGTTGAGGGCCGCCCGTCGTTCGGGCGGGTCCTCGGACCCGCCGGACACCAGGAGCGGCCGCGGGGCCATGAGGGCGTGCAGCTCGTGCAGGTCCCGACCGTCGGCGACCATCTGCTTGTACGGCCCGGTACGGGGGGTCCGGTCGGTCGGGACGCCCGGCTTCCGCCGCGGCCGGCCCGGCTCGAACCCCAGGTACCACGGCTCCCAGTAGTTGACGTTCGGCCGGGCCTCGTCGAACACGACCCCCGGGTCGGACCAGGCCCCGCAGGCGAACCCGTCGTGCAGGCAGCTGGCGAACATCGCCCACTTCCCGCCGTACGAATGGCCGACGACGCCGACCCGCTTCGGGTCCACGTCCGGCCGGGCGGCCAGGGCGGTGCAGCAGCTGGTCGCCTCGTAGGCGTGGAACGACAGCGGCTGGATGCGGCAGGTTTCGGGGTCGGGGTAGTAGGTGTTCGGGTCGCCGCCGAGGGACAGGGCCAGGAACCCCCGCCGGGCCAGCCGGAGGGCGAAGTCGCGGTCCGGTTCCTTTCCTAGCCCGACGGCCGTCTTCGCCTCGTAGTAGACGACCAAGACGGCCGGGAACGGCCCCGGCCCGTCCGGGACGAGCAGGTAGGCGTCGTCCACCACCCGGCCGGGGGCGGTCTCGATGGTGATGCGGTGGCGGGTAACGGTCCTTACCCGCTCCCCGCCCCGGAACTCGACCTTCGGGTTCTTCAGCAGCGGCGGCCACGCCCCCATCCGGGCGTGCCAGTCGGCCCGGATCTCGTCCCGCCGCTTCGCCCAGTCGGCGGGCGTGCGGACGGGGGTGCCGTCGGCGAACCGGGGCGGCGGGCGGTACGCCCCGAGCTCCTTCGCCAGCGCGGCCGGCGGCTTGAAGTACGGGGCCAGCTCGGGCGGTGGGTCGCCCGGCCCGGCCGGCCCCGCCCCGGCGCACAGGATGACCGCCGGGACCAGCCACGGGGAGGTTGTCATGGGGCGTCCTCGGCGTCCCGCGGGTCGGGCCGCCGCCGCCGGCAGACGCCCCACACCACCGGCCCGTGGCGGCAGACCAGTTCGGCGAACGCGGCCTCGTCCCGGTCGGCCAGGAACCGGGCGAGGAGCTGGCCGTCCGGGTCGGCCGGGGCCAGTCGGGCCAGCACGAGCAGGCGGTTCATACCCTTCTCCTGTCCGCAGGAGGTACTTCACATTACCCGCGACCGCCGCCCGTTGCACCCGCCGGCCCCGCTCCCTAACCTCTCCCCGTCCCGCCCGGCCCGCCCGTCCGCCCGGAGAAGCACCCGTGTCGTCCCCCGCCGCCGGCCCGTCGGCCGGCCTCGCCCCCGTCACCCGCGCCCTCGTCCTGGTCGTCGCCGCCGTCGGGTTCTTCTTCGACACCTACGAGCTGCTGATGTTCCCGGTGATCGCCGGGCCGGCCCTCTCCGAGCTGCTCGGGGTCCCGCTCGACCACCCGGACATCCGCAACTGGGTCGGCCGGACGCTGTGGATCGCGGCCGTCTGCGGCGGGGTGTTCGGCCTGCTGGGCGGGGTGCTGATCGACCGGTTCGGGCGGAAGCGGGTGATGGCCGGGAGCATCCTCCTGTACTCGTTCAGCCCGGTCGCGGCCGCGTTCAGTACGGAACTGTGGATGCTCGTCCTGTTCCGCTGCACCACCTTCGTCGGGGTGTGCGTCGAGCTGGTGGCGGCGGTGATCTGGCTGGCCGAGCTGTTCGACGACCCGAAAGCCCGGCGGCGGGCGATCGCCTGGACGCTGGCGTTCGCCTCGGTCGGCGGGCTGTTCGTGTCGCTGGTCAGCAAGGCCGTCATCGCCAACGCCGGCCAACTCCCGGCCCTGCCGCTGCCCGACCGATTCGACCCCCACGCCCCGTGGCGGTACACCCTGCGGACCGGCTTGGTCCCCGGCCTCCTCATCCTGCTGCTGTTGCCGTTCGTCCCGGAGTCGCGGGTGTGGACCCAGCGGCGGGCGGCCGGGACCCTCCGCCGGCCGCGGTTCGCCGAGCTGTTCGCCCCCGGGCTGGTCCGGGTCACGCTCGTCTCCACCGCCCTGTCGGCGTGCGGCTACGCCGCCGCGTTCGGGGCATTGCAGGTGACCCCGGCCCAGGTCGTCCCCGGGCTGCCCGAGTTCGCCGGCCCGCGGGCCGAGCTGACGGCCGAGGGGAAGCGGCTGGAGAAGAAGCGGGAGGAGCTGGCCGGGCAGGACGAGACGTCGAAGACGGCCGGGGAGAAGATGCTCGGGCCGGCCGAGAAGGCGAACAAGAAGCAGCTCGGGGAGCTGAAGAAGACGGCCCAGGACCGCGGCTCGACGGTCCAGTTCTGGCAGGAGCTGGGCGGGCTGGCCGGGCGGATCGCCCTGGCCCTGCTGGTGGTGTACGTCGCCGGCCGGAACCTCCTGCGGCTGTTCGTGGTCCCCGGGCTGGTCCTGTTCCCGGTCACCTACGCCGTCCTGTTCCCGGGCCACCCGGGCCTGTTCGTCGTCGGCATCTTCCTGTGCGGGCTGTGTACGGTGGCCCAGTTCAGCTACTTCGGGGAGTACCTGCCGAAGGCGTTCCCGGTCCACCTGCGGGGGACCGGCGGGGCGTTCGCCCTGAACGTCGGCGGGCGGATGCTGGGCACGTCGGCGGCGTTCGTGACGACCAACCTGGTGGCCCCGGAGATGCCCGGGGCGACCCCGTTCGCCCAGGTGGCGATGGCGGCCGCGGCCGTCGGCGGGACGGTCTACCTGATCGCCCTGGTGCTGTCGTTCGCCCTGCCGGAGGTCCGGGAGGAGCAAACCGCCCCCGCCCCGGCCGGCCCGGCCGCGGGGTGACGACGGCCCCGGCCGGGCGGTGGTAGAATGAACCGGGTCCCGGACCGCAGTGGGGTTAGCCCGATGACACTCCCGGCCGACGGCCTGCCGCTCCACGCCGAACCGCCCCCGCTCCGGGTCGACCCCGGCGGGGCCGTCCGGATCGGCACCGGCCGGGTCAGCCTCGACGTGGTCGTCGAGCAGTACGAGAACGGGATGACGCCGGAAGACCTGGTCCGGGCTTACGACGCCCTGACGCTGGCCGACGTTCACGCGGTCGTCGCCTACTACCTCCGGAACCGGGACGCGGTGAGGGCCTACCTGGCCCGGCGGGCGGAGGAGGCCGCGGCATTGCGGGCGACGATCGAGGCTGAGCGGCCGCGGGTCTCGCGGGACGACCTGCTGGCCCGCCGCCGGGCCGCGGAGGCGGCCGATGCTCCGGCTGGCCGCTGACGCCGACGTCCACGGCGAGGTCGTCCGCGGCCTCCGCCGCCGGCGGCCGGGGATCGACCTGGTCCGCTCCCGGGACGTGCTGCCCGA
>JAIEQN010000340.1 GCA_019747685.1 Gemmataceae bacterium | reverse complement strand
GGCCGCCGCCCGGTCCCGCTCGGCCCGCCGCAGCCGGTCGTCCACCGCCGCCAGGTGGGCCGATACCGCCGCCGCCACCTCCCCCCCGTTCCGCGGCCGGGCGTCCCGGTCGGCGCTCAGGCACCGCCGGCACAGGGCGACCAGGTCCGGGTCGGCCCCGCACCCGTCGAGCCGGGCGAAGGCGTCGTCGAGCTGGGCCCGGACGGCCCGGAGGCGGACGGCGGCGGCCGTCGTGTCCCGGTACGGCGGGAGGCCGGTTAGGACCTCGCACAGCACCGCCCCCAGGCCGAACACGTCGGCCCGCTCGTCGAGCTTGTCGGTCTCCCCGCCGGCCTGCTCCGGGGACATGTACGCGGGCGTGCCCAGGACGCTCCCGGCCTGGGTGTACGACCCCGGGTCGGACGACCGGTCCGTCTCGACCAGCGAGTGTGCGACCGCCGCGTCGGTCGGTCCCGCGGGGGTCGCGGGCGCGGCCTCCGTGAGGCCCTTGGCCAGCCCCCAGTCCATGACCTGGACCTCGCCGAACTGCCCGACCATGATGTTCGCCGGCTTCAGGTCCCGGTGGGTCACCCCCTTGCTGTGCGCGTACCCGACCGCCTGCGCGACCTGGAGGAACGCGGCGATCAGCGGCCCGCGGCCCGGGGAGGGGGCGGTCAGCCGGTCGGCGAGGGTGTCGCCGCGGATCAGTCTCATCGCCAAAAACGGGCTGCCGTCGGCCAGCGTGCCGATCCGGTGGACGGCGGGGATGCCGGGGTGCTGGAGCTGGCCGGTGACCTGGCCCTCGGCGACGAACCGGGCGGTCGCCGTCGGGCTGTTGCGGTACCGCGGCTGGAGGACCTTGACCGCGACCTGCCGGTTCATCGCCGGGTCGCGGGCGAGGTAGACGACGCCCATCCCGCCGCGGCCGACCTCGCCGAGGACCTCGAACCCGGGGGCGGTCACGACCGGGTCGGCCCCCTCGGTCGGTTCGGCGTCGGCGGCGAGTGAGGTGGCGTCGGTGGTCGCCGGCGGGCCGTCCGGCGCGGACGTGGGGTCGTTCCGGTCGGGCATGTGCGAGCCCCGTTTGTGGTTGCCGCCCATCTTAACCGGTGCCGCACGACCTTCGGCGGGCCGACCCGCGTCCGGTATCCGCCCCAGCTCGGCGTGACGCCGTGTCCTCCTCGACTACGACCCGCACTCGGCACTGCGGGCCGAGGACTGGGTGGTGCGTCGGTTTGGTGGCACGGGCCTCCCGGCCTGTGCGCACAGGCCGGGAGGCCCGTGCCACCGAAGCCAATCCAACGCACCACCGAAGACTGGGCCGTCAGCCCGACCGATCGTCGGCCGCTACCAGTCGGAGCCCCGCGGTTCGCCGCCGTTGCGGGTGATCGCCGCCCGCAGAATGGCCGGGTCGAGGTCGTAGCGGATCTGCGTCCGCGACCCGGCCGCCGTGCAGGCCCGGAACCGGTCCTTGAAAACCCCTCGCAGTTGCGGAACCGGCCCGGCCGGGTCGAAGGTGATCTCCTCCGGCTTGGTCCACGGGACCGGGTCGCCCGCCTCCACGAATAACAGCGTGTTCGACGGGCCGTCCGGGAACCCGCCGGCGAGCGTGATCCGGGCCCCGTCCTCGAACGGCGTCCCCGGGCCGACGAACACGTGGCAGATGGTGTGGTACGGCGGGACGAGGGCCTTCTTCCGCCCGGGCGGGGCGTACAGGGACGGCATCCGCTCCAGCAGGCGGAGGTTGTGCGGGCTGTCCCACGGCTCGTCGAGCCGGAACTCGTCGTACAACTTCTGCTCCTCGATGTACGGCAGGATGAGGACCCGCCCGCTCAGGAGCGGGGTTCCGTCGGGGCCGCGGACCGCGGCCGGGGGCAGGGCGCCGTGGGTCTGCTCGTAGTTGTGGCAGGCCAGGGCGATCTGCCCGAGCCCTCATTGCGACCACTCGGCCGCCTCGCGGACGCGATCGACCGCCCGGTACACCGCCCCGGCCAAGCCTGCCGTGCCGACCATCGCCAGGCCGACCCAGAGCCAGGGCGAATGCCTCCGGCGGGCGGACCGTGCCGGGGTGTCGGCCGGCGGGTCGGGGTCGGGTCCGTAGTCGTTGCCCGTGAGGTCGAACATGGAGTTCCTCCGGTCGGAAAGGTCCCCAGGCCGTTGGCCTGGGCTATGTTGACGCGGGCCTTCAGCCCGCGGCCGGTGCCTCGTTGCCCAGCCTGAAGGGCTGGTTCCGTCAGCCCAGGGCGAAGCCCTGGGGACCAGGTTTACCACGCCCCCGACAGCCGCTTCACCGCGGCCGCGGCCTCGACCGTCAGCCGGTCGGCCGGCGGGCCGGCCGCCCACTTCGCCAACACCTCCCGGGCGGCCGGCGAGCCGACCCCCTCCAGCACCTCGACCGCCCGGACCGCCCGCAGGTCGTCCGGCCTGGTCGGCGGGCCGTCGAACCGGGCCGCCAGCCCGGCCGCCAGCTTACCCGCCTCGGGCGTCGCCGGCTTCCCGGCCGCCGCCCGCACCGCCGGCAGCGCCTGCCGGCCGACCCCTTCCAGCTCCCGGACCGCCGCCTGCCGGGTCCGGAAGTCGTCGCTGGCGAGGTCGGCGACCAGCTTCGCCAGCCGGTCGGCCGGGACCGCCGCCGGCACCGGCACCGCCTCCCCGAGCCGCCGCGCCGCCTCGGCCGGGCGGGCGTACAGGTACGCCATCCCCCGCTGGGCGTCGCCCGGGTCGGCCGCCCCGAGCAGGGCGATGGCGTCGTCCACCCCCGCCAGCTCGACCCCGGCCGCCGGCGGGGCCGACACGTCCCAGACCAGGGCCGTCCCGTCGTCCCCGGTCGAGACCAGCGTCTTCCCGTCGGCCGCCCAGGCCAGCCCGTCGACCGACCCCTCGTGCCGCTCCAGCCCGTACACCGCCGCCCCGGTGGCCACGTCCCAGACGACCACCAGCCCGTCGTCCCCGCCGGCCGCCAGCCGGGCGCCGTCCGGGGAAAAGGCAGCCGCCCGGTGCATCCCGCTGGCCGCCGGGTGCCGGACCCGCCGGACGACCGACCCGGCCCGCACGTCGAACACCGCCAGGTCGCCGCCGTCCCAGGCGGCCAACAGCCGCCCGTCCCGGGAGAAGACGACCCCGTCCGGGTCGCCGACCGCGGCCACCTCGAACCGCCGCCGGCCGGTCTCCACCTCCCACACCGACAGCGGCTCGGTGGTCGCGGCGAACAGCCGCCCGTCCGGGGAGAAGGCCCCGGAGTAGATGTCGTTGTCCCGCCCGAGCGGCAGCGACCGGACCACCCGCCCGGTGGTCACGTCGCAGACCGACGCCACCCCGTCGGCGAGGACCGCGAACCGGTCCGGGTCGGTCGGGGAGAACACCGCCGTCGGGGCCGACCCCGGGCCGCCGATCCTGACCCGGGCCAGCTCCTTCCCGGTCGCCGCCTCGACCACCCGGGCCTCGGTCTCGCCCGATGCGACCAGGACGGCCCGGCCGGACCCGGCGTGCCAGGCGACCGCCTGCGGCTCCGGGTCGTTCAGGGTGTAGGTCTTGCCGGGGGCCCCGGTCGCCGGGTCGAACGACCGGACCACCCCGGTCGGGTCGATGCCGGTGACGGCCTTGCCGTCGGCGGTGAACCCCGGGTCGCTCAGCGGCAGAAATTGCTCGGCGATCGGCCCCTTCCCCGTCGCCGGCTCCCAGACCCGGATGCGGTCCCGGGCGTCGGTGAGGGCCGCCAACCGGCCCCCCGGGGCGAGGGCCGCCGGCGGGACGAAGTCGGTGGCCGGCGGCGGCCAGGTGTCCAGCACCTTCCCGGTCGCCGCGTCGGCCCGGACGACCGCCCCGTCCGGCCGGAGGGCGAACACCGCCTTCGCGTCGGCCGAGAACCGGACATCCGCGGCCGCCCCCTCGACCGGGGTGAAGCCGTCGTCCGGCTCCTCGGCGTCGGTCGGGTAGACCCGGACATCGTTGGCCGCGACCGCGATCCGCCCGCCGTCCGGGGCGAACGCGAAGTCCGGGCGGTCGACGGCCGCCGGGTAAGTCCGGACCCGGCGGTTGGTCCGCCGGTCCCACAGCCAGACGCCGGTCTTATCCCCGGCCGCGGCCAGCCACCGCCCGTCCGGGGAGAAGACGACCCGCAGGGGCGGCTTGTCCCCCGGCGGGGGGAGCTTGAGGGCGGCGCGGGCCCGGCCGGTCGGGCCGTCGAACAGGACGACCCCGGCGGCGGCGGCCGCGGCCACCGTCCGCCCGTCGGGGTGGACGGCCAGGGCCGTCGTGGCGGGTGGCATCGCCCCGTCGGGCAGCTCCCGGACGCCGCCGGTCGACGGCGTCCAGACGAACCCCCGGCCGCCGTCGGCGGCCACGACCGTGCCGTTCGGCCCGAACGTGGCCGTCTGGACGAACCGGTCGAGCCGGGCCAGCTCCTTGCCGGTGGCCGGGTCCCAGGCCCGCAGCCCGGGGGTGTCGCCGCCGGTCGCGCTGACCAGGACCTTCCCGTCCGGGGAGAACCCGAGGCCGGTGATGCCGCCGCCGTGGACGAACCGGGCCGACCCGAACCGGGCGAGTGCCCCCGGCGGGAGCGAGTCGCCGGCCCGGTCGACCCGGGCCGGCCC
>JAIEQN010000248.1 GCA_019747685.1 Gemmataceae bacterium | reverse complement strand
GGCCTTCGCCGGGATCGTCGGGCGGCTCCGCGGCCGGCCCCCGGCCCCGGCCGGGCTGGTCGACCCCACGGCCCACGTCCACCCGACGGCCAGGCTCGGCCCGGGGGTCAGCGTCGGGCCGTTCGCGGTGGTGGGGGAGGGGAGTGAGGTCGGCCCGGGCGGGGTGCTGCACGCCGGCGTCGTCGTCGGCCGGGGCTGCCGGCTCGGGGCCGACGTCGTCCTCCACCCCCGGGTCGTCCTGTACGACGACACCGTCCTCGGCGACCGGGTGGTCGTCCACGCCAACGCCGTCCTCGGGGCCGACGGGTTCGGCTACCGGTTCCAGGACGGCCGGCACGAGAAGGTGCCCCAGCTCGGGTGGGTCGAGGTCGAGGCGGAGGTCGAGATCGGGGCCGGCAGCACCATCGACCGGGGCACCTTCGGCCCGACCCGGATCGGCACCGGCACGAAGATCGACAACCTGGTCATGATCGGCCACAACTGCCAGATCGGCCGGCACAACGTCCTGGCCGCCCAGGTCGGGGTCGCCGGGTCCACGACCACCGGCGACTACGTCGTGATGGGCGGGCAGGTCGGGGTGGCCGACCACGTCCAGATCGGGGACCGGGCGGTCCTGGCGGCCAAGACCGGGGTGATCGGGCACGTTCCGGCGGACGCCCGGTTGCGCGGCTTCCCGGCCCGCCCGGACGGCCTCCAGAAGCGCATCTGGGTGGTCCAGGAACACCTCCCCGAGATGCGGAAGGACCTGAAGCGGGTCAAGGAGCGGCTGGGGTTGGAGGACGCGGCGTGACCACCGCCCGCGAGCCGGTCGGCCTCCTGGCCTGCGCCGGCCGGTTCCCGGTGGCGTTCGCCGAGAAGGCCCGGGCCTGCGGCGTCCCGGTCGTCTGCCTCGGGGTGGCCGGCCTCGCCGACCCGACCCTGAAGGACTTGTGCCCCGAGTTCCGCTGGATGCGGCGGGCCTCCCTCGGGCAGATCATCCGCACCTTCCGCCGGGCCGGGGTCCGCCGCTGGACGATGGCCGGGAAGTTCCACAAGCACCTGCTGTTCCGGCCGTGGCGGCTGGTCCAGTTCCTGCCCGACTGGCGGATGCTCCGGTTCTGGTTCCTGCGCCGCCGGCCGGCCAACAACGACGACTCGATCCTCCTCGGGCTGATCGCCGAACTCCGGCCGCACGGGCTGGAGTGCATGTCCGCCCTCGACCTCTGCCCGGAGCTGCTCGTGAACGAGGGCGTCCTGACCCGGCGGCGGCCGACCCCGGCCGAGGAGCGGGACATCCTGTACGGCTGGCACCTGGCCCGGGAGATGGGCCGGCTGGACATCGGCCAGAGCGTCATGGTCCGGCAGCGGGCGGTGATCGCGGTCGAGGCGATCGAGGGGACCGACCGGGCCATCCGCCGGGCCGGCGAGCTGTGCGGCGGCGGCTCGTTCGTGGTGGTGAAGGTGGCCAAGCCGGGCCAGGACATGCGGTTCGACGTGCCGACCGTCGGGCCGCAGACGGTCGAGTCGATGCGGGCGGCCGGGGGCCGGGTGCTGGCCGTCGAGGCCGGGAAGACGATCCTGGTGGACGAGGCCGAGACGGTCGCCCTGGCCGACCGGTACGGGATCGCCGTCGTCGCCCGGACCGACCCGAGCAGCAGTGGGCAGTAGGCAGTGGGCGGTCGGCAGTCAGCAACGGTCGGCCTCCCGTCCAACCGATCCTGGTTGCCCATCAACTTCTGCCCACTGCCCACTGCCCACTGCCCACTGCTCCCGAGCTTTTCCCCTTTCATCCGGACTCTCGGGCCGGAATAATCCATCATCCGTCCCGGTCCGTCGCCCGCCGGCTGTTCCGCTCATGGGCTCGATGACGTTCCTGCTCCCGACCCCCCTCCCGGCCGGGGCGGGGCCGCTCCTGCCGCGGGCCTGCCTGTCCGCCGGCGGGCTCGACCCGTCCCCGGTCCCCACCCGGGTCCGGGTCGAGCCCGGCCGGCTCGTCGCCGCCCGCGGGTCGGGCGACAGCGGCTTCCTCCAGCTCCCCTGGCCGGTCGGCCGGGGCGGCCACCTGACCGCCTGCACCGCCACCCTGCGGGAGCGGGACGAGCCCTACGACCTGCTCCTGGAACTGGCCCGGGGGAAGCTGAACCAGGTCCGCAACCAGACGGCCGAGTGGCGGGAGATCGGGCTGCAAACCCCGCCGGATTATTCCGCCGAGCTGGCGGAGGTCCACCGGCTGTTCGGGGTGGCGGTCCTGGACCGGCCGGCCCCCCACGCCGCGGCCGCCGCCGCCGGCGTCCTCGACCGGTCGTTCCGCCTCGCGGACCGGCTCGTCCGGCTCTACACCGGGCAGATGTTCGCTACCCGGCTCGCGGAGGGCGGGCGGCTGCCGACCGACCTGTCGGCCCGGTATTCCTCACCACCGACGGGGGTTGCGGCCGCCGAGTACCGGCAGGCGTTCACCGCCGCCCGGGTCGGGCTACGGTGGCGGGACGTGGAGCCGGCCGAGTCGCGGTACAACTGGCCGGCGGTGGACGCGGCCCTGGCCGCCGCCCGGGCGACCGGCCGGCCGGTCGCCTTCGGGCCGGTCATCGACCTCGCCCCGGGTACGGTCCCGGACTGGGTGGCCGAGTTCGACGGCGACCTGCCCACCCTGGCCGCCTTCATGTGCGACTACCTGGAAACCCTGCTCGGCCGGTACAAGGGGGAGGTCCGGCGGTGGGTGGTCTGCGGCGGGTTCAACCACGCCGACGGCCTCGGGCTGCGGGACGACGACCGGCTCCGGCTGGCCGCCCGGCTGGTCGAGGCCGCCCTCCAGCTCGACCCCGACCTGGACGTGGTCGTCGGCGTGGCCCAGCCGTGGGGCGACTACCTGGCCGGGGACGACCAGTCGATCCCGCCCGGGGTGTTCGCCGAGGACCTCGTCCGGACCGGGCTGCGGATCGCGGCCGTCGAGGTCGAACTGCGGACCGGCAGCCGGCCCCGGGCCGGCCTCCCCCGCGACCTCCTGGACACCTCCCGGCTGTTGGACGGGTATGCCCGGCTCGACCTGCCGCCGGTCGAGGTGCTGCTGGCCCACCCGGCGGCCGGCGACCCGGACCCGGCCGCGGCGGCCCCCCGGGGGGGGCCGGGGGGCGCCGGCTCGCCGGATGTACAAACCCCACGTTGGCAAGCCGATTGGGGCGAGGCTTCGGCCGCCCTGGCCCTGTGCAAGCCGGGCGTCCGGGCCGTCACCTGGGATCACTGGTCCGACGCCGACCCCCACCTGACCCCGTCCGGCGGGCTGCTCGACGCGGCCGGCCGGCCGCGGCCGCTGCTGGGCCGGCTCCAGGCCCTGCGGGCGGCGTACCTACGGTAGACCTGTCCAGGGGCTGGCGCCCCTGGTCCGAATCGCCGGACCCCATCCCCGCCGTTACGCCCGGACGAAACATCCGCCCGCCGGCGGCGTTTGTCGGGTAGTCGGCGCTTGCGGCCGCCCGTCCGGGTCGCTAAGCTGCCAATGGCTCGTATTGTTCACCCGCCGCCCCCGCACCGCTTCCCCTGGTTTCCCGGCCGGCTTTGCGGCACCCGGCCCCGCCGCGGACGCCCCAACGGAGGACCCCCATGCCGGGTGCCGGGACCCACCCGCCGCCGGACGAGCTCCGGGCGGTCGCCGGCCTCCGCCTCCTCCGCCGGATCGGGGAAGGGGGGATGAGCACCGTCTACCTGGGCTACGACGTGCCGGCCCGGCGGTCGGTGGCGGTCAAGGTCCTGGCCGACCACCTGGCCGGCCAGCCGGAGTTCGTCCACCGGTTCTACCGGGAGGCCAAGAACAGCCAGCACCTGCACCACCCGAACCTGGTCCGCGGGTACGCCGCCGGGTTCGACCCGGCCGTCGGCAAGCACTACCTGGTGCTCGAGTACGTCGACGGGCCGAGCGCCCAGACGGCCCTCGGCCGGGTCGGCCGGCTGCCGGTCGGGGTGGCCGTCCGGGTCGGGCTGGACGTGGCCGCCTCCCTCGCCTTCCTGCACGCCCGGAGCTACGTCCACCGGGACGTGAAGCCGGACAACATCCTCCTGCCGGCCGGCGGCCCGGCCAAGCTGGCCGACCTCGGGCTGACCAAGCGGCTGTCCGACGAGGGGCACCTGACGGCCGTGAGCCAGGGGGTCGGCACGTCGTACTACATGCCCTACGAGCAGGCGATGAACGCCGCCCTGGTCGACGGCCGGAGCGACATCTTCGCCCTCGGGGCCACCCTGTACCACCTGCTGACCGGCCAGGTCCCGTTCCCCGGGGCGTCGCACGAGGAGATCGTCCGGGGGAAGGAGCACGACGCCTACCGGCCGGTCCGGGCGGTCGCCCCGGAGGTCCCGCCGGCCCTGGCCGAGGTGGTCGCCCGGACCCTGGCCCGGGACCCGCGGGCCCGGTTCCAGGACGCCGCCGCCCTCGGGGACGCCCTGGAGGCGACCGGGCTGGCCGCGTCGATCCCGGACTTCCCGCCGGCCGACGACTCGGGCGGGCCGACCTCGGTCGACCAGCCGCCCGACGCCCCGACCCGGGCCGACCTGCCGGCGAGCCCCGACCGCCCGGCCCCGCACGGCCC
>JAIEQN010000817.1 GCA_019747685.1 Gemmataceae bacterium | reverse complement strand
TGTCGTGGGCGTCCGACAGGTAGCGGTCGAACGCCGCGTCCGGGACGGCGGCCAGCTTCTGGAACGTCGCCGACTGGTTCTTCGTGACGCCGGCCGGCAGGTCCCGGGCGGCGGTGCCGTCGCGGCCGCGGGACCGCCGGTCCCCGCCGCCGGCGTGGTTGACGTGGGCCGCCAGCCACCGGCCGAGCCACCGCTCCTGGCGGAGCCGGAGGGCGGCCAGCAAGTTCTGGGCGTACAGGCGGTCCGCCCGGTCGCGGACCGCCCGGCGGACGACGTCCTCCATCGCCGCCACCCGGTCCCGGGCGGCCGTCACCTCGTCCGGGGCGGCGTACCGGGCGAGCTGCCGGTGGCCCTCGTCCCACACGGCCCTCACGGCGTCGAGCAGGCCGGCGGCCGGCGGGACCGCGGCGGGCGCGGCCCCGGAAACCGGCTGAAGTTCTTTGGAGATCACAGTCGCCCTCGCGTCGAATGGGTCGGCGGTAGGGCGGTTTCCCGACGTCAACCGGCTCCGTGCCGCACCCGCCCGTCGGCCGATTCTCCGGCCGCCGGCAACCCCGGTCCGGGGGCCGGCGGCCGCGTCCGGCGGCGGGCGTTGGACCCGGGTTCGGGTCGGGTCGGGGTGGTGTTGCGAACCGCCGGGCGGCGGTCGGGGCCGGCCCGATCGGACACCTGGTCGGCCGGGACGGCGACCGCGGTCATCTCGCGTGACCGCGGTCGCTCGTACGCGAGGCGGGGCGGGGCAGAGGCTCTTCGCCGCCCTCGGGGCGGTTGGAGTGAAGATGCTTGACGCGCGGGGCCGCCGGGGTCGGAGTGAGCCGGAGGGGTTCGTCCCGGCCGAGGCGCTTCGCCGCACCGGCCGGCCGCGGACCGCATCCCAAGAGGGAACGGCTGTTGACGGTCCCGCCGCCCCGGACGGCGGAAGGACCGGAGAGAACGGAGGACCATGACCCAAGGCCCGAAGCCCATCCGCGTCGGCTACGCCGACCCGCCGTACCCCGGCCAGGCGCGAAAGCACTACGGGTGCGCCGAGGTCGATCACGGGGAGCTGGTCGCCCGGCTGGCCCGGGATTACCCGGACGGCTGGGCGCTGTCCACGTCCTCGCCCGCCCTGCGGGGCGTCCTCGCCGTCTGCCCGCCCGGGGTGCGGGTGGCGGCCTGGGTCAAGCCGTTCGCCAGCTTTAAGCCCGGGGTCAACCCGGCCTACGCCTGGGAACCGGTCATCTTCTCGGGCGGCCGGCGGCGCAGCCGCGTGGAACCAACGGTCCGCGATTGGGTGTCGTGTAACGCCGCGATCGGGCGGGGGCTGGCCGGCGCGAAGCCGGACGGGTTCTGCCTGTGGCTGTTCGGCCTGATGGGGCTACGGCCCGGCGACGCCTTCGACGACCTGTTCCCCGGCACCGGGGCCGTGACCCGGGCCTGGCGGGCGTTCGCCGGGTTGCCGGACCCGGCCGGGCCGGAGCGATTCGCCGCGTCGCCCGGAACGGCCGAGGAACCTTCGTGACGGCGGGCGGTTCGCACGACGCCCTCGGCCCGGCCGTCGCCGAGGTCACCGCGATCCTGAACCGGGCGGTGGGCGAGCACCGGCCGGTCAAGGTGTTCGCCCTGTTCTCCGGCGGCCACGATTCGCTTTGCGCGGCCCACGTGGCCAGCCGGACGCCCCGGTTCGACGGGTGCGTCCACGTCGACACCAGCACCGGCGTCCCCCAGACCCTGGAGTTCGTCCGGGCGACTTGCCGGGCGCACGGGTGGCCGCTCCGCGAGTACCGCCCGCCGATGAGCTACGAGGACATCGTCCTGCGGTGGGGGTTCCCCGGCCCGGCCGGGCACCCCATGATGTACGGCCGGCTCAAGGAGCGGTGCCTCCGTCAACTCGTCCGCGAGCAGGTAATGGCCTGATGTGTAAAATTTATTAATATGTATGTATGTACAACTAATCCGAACACCACGCCACGATCCCGGCGTGTCGCTGGTGTCACGCGACCCACGTGGTCCGCAACGGGCACAACCGAGCCGGCTTTCCGAACTTCCTGTACCGGTCCTGCGGCCGCCAGCTCGTCGCCCGGCCCAGGAAGGGGCCGGTACCCGACGAGACCCGGGAACTCGTCCGCCGGTTGCTCCGCGAGCGGATGAGCCTACGAGGGATCGCCCGGGCGACCGGGTTGTCCCGGTCGTGGCTCCAGACGTTCGCCAACGCCCTGTACCGGGACGAGACGCCGCACGACCCCGGGCCGCTCAAAAAAAGTCGGGCGAGTTGACCCTGGAGGCCGACGAACTCTGGAGTTTCGTGGGGGCGAAGCGGGACCGGTGGTGGGTGTGGGTGGCCCTCGACGCGGCCACCCGGCAGGTGGTGGCGATGGTGTGCGGGGGCCGGGACGAGTACACCGCCCGGTGCCTGTGGGACGCCCTCCCGGACGAGTACCGGCACGGGGCGATCTTCCACACCGACTTCCTGCCGGCGTACCGGGCGGTGCTGCCGAAGGAGCGGCACGCGGCGGCCGGGAAGGACGCCTGGCTGACCAACCACGTGGAGCAGTTCTGGCTGACCGTGCGGCAGCGGGTCGGGCGATGCGTACGGAAGACGCTGTCGTTCTTGAAGTGCTGCTTGAACCATGTGGGGGCGTTCCGGGACTTCATCCGCACTACAACGCCTCATTGATGTAAGGCCACTACCATTGTTCCGGTGGATATGCCGGTGTTCAGCGTCCGGGGAATGGTCAAGCTACTGGGCACGCTGCAAGAGGTACGAAAGGTGAACCCGGGCCTGCCCCCGCCCCGCGTCGTCGCGTGTCGGACGGAACACACCACCCTCAGTCACGCAATCGAACAGCAACTCCGTGAGCGGTTCGGCAGCAACGTCTTCCGCACGGCGATCCCGAAGGGGAAGGACGTGCCGGCCGCCCACGCCGCCCGCCAGCCGCTCCCGCTCCACGCGCCGGAGGGCAAGCCGGCCCTGGCCTACGCGGCGCTGGCCGAGGAGGTGAGCCGTGGGTGACGGGAAGAGGGATGCCGTCCGTAGCGGCGTCGAGGGGGCGTTCGCGCCGGCCGCCGACCTGCTCGGGAGCGTCGTCGGCAACGACCGGGAGCGGGCGGGCCGTGCCGGCGGACGGTATGACAAGCGGACAAGCGGACACGCCGGCGGACACTCAACGCCGGCCGACGGCAAG
The DNA here is from genome assembly GCA_019747685.1 of Gemmataceae bacterium. Lineage (GTDB taxonomy): Bacteria > Planctomycetota > Planctomycetia > Gemmatales > Gemmataceae > Urbifossiella. Next base: position 1,391 of record JAIEQN010000817.1, on the reverse strand, counting down.
CCGGCAACGCCGCTGGCTGGCAAGTTGGCGTGCACCCGCGCCGCCGAGGCGCGGTCAATGGTTGATAGCTCTACCGTCACGGTGACGCTGCGACTGCCCCGCGCGATGAACGACTGGCTGGACGAGTACGTCCACCGCTCCTGGCCCGAGCGGGTCCGCAAGCAGGAACTCGTCGCCGAGGCGCTGCGGCTCCTGTTCGCCCGCCGGGGCCGGGCCGGCGAGCCGGTCGTCCCGACCGACCTCTTGCCCGGGGGCGAGCCGTGAGCGGGCCGGCGGGCGGCTTCGAGAGCTTCCTGATGTGGGAGCGGTCGTCGCGGGACACGCTTGAGGTCAAGCGGTGCTACATCGACATGGCGGGCGATCTCGTCGCCGGGATCGTGCTGAGCCAGATCGTCTACTGGCACCTGCCGAGCCGGGACGGCCGCACCCGGCTCCGCGTCAAGCGGGACGGGCACCTGTGGTTGGCGAAGGGCCGGGCCGACTGGTGGGACGAGTGCCGCGTCAGCCCCAAGCAGGCCGACCGCGCACTTTGTCTCCTGGCCGAACGCGGGTTGATCGAGGTGCGGCTGTTCCGGTTCGCCGGGGCACCGACCAAGCACGTCCGCATCGTCCCCGAGGCGTTCCTGCGCGGGTGGTCGGACCACCTGAACGCCGGGTCGGGCGATTTCGACCGACGGGCGAAATCCATTTCGCCGTTCAAGGAAGATCGTTCTTCCCCGAACGGGGAGAACGATCTGGCCCTTTCGGGAGGAACCTACAACACAGAGACTACGGCAGAGATCACGACAGCAGCCGGGCCGGCTGCTGATGCCGCACTCGTGGACGAACTGGTCGGCCACGGCGTCGGCCGGACGGTCGCCCGCCGGCTCGCCCGGGAGAAGCCCGAGGTCTGCCGCCGGTGCCTGGACTACCTGCCGTACGCCGAGTACCGGACGACGCCGGGGGCGTGGCTGGCCCACGCCATCCGCGACGAGTACGGCCCGCCGACGGCGTACCTGGGGGCCAGAGCGGCGGAACGGGAGCAGGCCCGAACCGCCGCCGCGTCGTCGGAGCGGGCGCGGCGTGAGTCCGCCGTGCGAGAGCGACGAGAGGGGGCCCGCGAGCGGGTCCGCGAGGCGTACCGGCGGATGGAAGCCGAAGGGGGCGAGACGATGGCGTCGTTCCTGGCGTTCCTCGACCGGGAGCGGGGGGCGGCGGTGAGGGTCGCGGCCAATCTTTCCGACGCCCGCCGGCAAGAGTATCTCAGAGCTTGTCCAAAATGAGCGGGTCCTAGCGCCGCAGCCGGCGGAGCATGAGATGGATCATGGCCACCTTGATGAACGCCTCGCTGCTGGCCGTGGTCCGCTCGTAGTCCTTCGACAGCCGGCGGGACCGGTTCAGCCACCCGAACG
>JAIEQN010001052.1 GCA_019747685.1 Gemmataceae bacterium | reverse complement strand
CCCTGGTTGACGAGCCGCTGGAACGGCTCGGGGCACGGGACGTACCCGCGGTCGAACAGGACCTTGTGCCAGAACCGGGCGTACAGCAGGTGCAGGACGGCGTGTTCGGCCCCGCCGACGTATAGGTCCACCGGCAGCCAGTACCGCAGCTTCGCCGGGTCGGCCAGGGCCTCCGTGTTTTTCGGGTCGATGTACCGCAGGAAGTACCAGCACGACCCGGCCCACTGGGGCATGGTGTTGGTTTCCCGCTGATACTTCTTCCCGTCGACGGTGACGTTGACCCAGTCCGTCGCCTTCGACAGCGGCCCCTCGGGGGTGCCGGTCGGCTTGAAGTCCTCCAGGTCCGGCGGGACGAGCGGCAGGTCCTTCGCGTCCAGCCGGCGGACGACATCCGCCCCGTCGGCCGGGTGCAGCACCGGGAACGGCTCGCCCCAGTACCGCTGCCGGCTGAACAGCCAGTCCCGCAGCTTGTAGTTGATCCACCGGTTGCCGCCGCGGTTAGCCTCTAGCCAGTCGATGATCTTCGGTTTGGCCTCGGCCGTCGGTAGGCCGTCGAGCAGCCCGGAGTTGATCGCGACGCCCTCGTCCGTGTACGCCTCGGTCAGGTTCTCCACGGTGCTGCCGGTCCTCTTCAGCCAGTCGTCCGGCGGCCGGACCACGGTGACGATCGGCAACCCGAACTGTTTGGCGAAGGCAAAGTCCCGCTCGTCGTGGCCGGGGACGGCCATGATCGCCCCGGTGCCGTAGGTGGCCAGGACGTAGTCGGCGACCCAGACGGGGATGGGCTTGCCGTTCACCGGGTTGATGACGCAGGCCCCGGTGAACACCCCGGTCTTGGTCTTATCGTTGGTTCGGTCGAAGTCGCTCTTCCGGGCGGCGGCCTGCTGGTACGCCAGGACCGCGGCCTTTTGCTCGGGTCGGGTGATGACCGGGACGTGACGGTGTTCGGGAGACAGCACCAGGTACGTCGCGCCGAAGAGCGTATCGGGTCGGGTGGTGAACACCGTCACCCCGCCGACGCCGTCGATCAGCTTCCCCTCTGCCGCCGCTTTCTGCTCAGCCTCCTCCCAGTGCGCGTACTTGAAGAACACGTCGGCCCCTTCGCTGCGGCCGATCCAGTTCCGCTGCATCTGCTTGATCGACTCGGACCAGTCGAGCGGCTCCAGGTCTTCCAGTAGCCGGTCGGCGTAGGCGGTGATCCGCATCAGCCACTGCCGCAAGGGCCGCCGCTCGACCGGGTGCCCGCCCCGCTCGCTCTTGCCGTCCACCACCTCCTCGTTGGCCAGTACCGTGCCCAGGGCCGGGCACCAGTTCACCGGCACCTCGGCCTGGTACGCCAGCCGGTAGCCGTCCTGGTACTTCGCAACGGCCGCCTCGCCCTGCGCTCGCACCTCGGTCGGGATCGGTAACTCGGCGATCGGCCGGCCCATCCTCTGAACCGGGTCGTACCAGGTGTCGTGGATCAAGAGGAAAATCCACTGCGTCCAGCGGAAGTAGCCGGGGTCGGTCGTATCGACCTCGCGGTCCCAGTCGTAGGAGAACCCGAGGGCCTTGATCTGCCGGCGGAAGGTGGCGATGTTCTGCTGGGTGGTGATCCGCGGGTGGACGTTCTTCTCGACGGCGTACTGTTCCGCGGGCAGCCCGTAGGCGTCCCAGCCCATCGGGTGCAGGACGTGGAAGCCCCGCATCCGCTTGAACCGGGTCAGGATGTCGGTGGCCGTGTACCCCTCCGGGTGGCCGACGTGCAGCCCGGCCCCGCTCGGGTACGGGAACATGTCGAGGACGTAGTACTTCGGCTTGCCGGCGGCCGTGGGGTCGCCCGGGTCGGGGGTGCGGAAGGTCTTGTTGCTTTCCCAGTACTGCTGCCAGCGACGCTCGACGTCGGCCGGGTTGTAGCTCGGCATGGTCCACCGCGGGGGGCCGCTCGGACCCGGGGCTGTCGCCCCGGGCTATGCTGTGACGGGCCTTCGGCCCTAAACCCTGGATTGTAGGGCCGAAGGCCCGTCACAGCATAGCCCGGGGCGACAGCCCCGGGTCAGGTGTCCCGGTCCGCCGCCTCGGCCCGGGCGGTGTCGGCGTCCAAGTACTTGGCCCCCAACACCCACAGCCCGCCGCCCAGGAGGATGAACCCGGAGGTCAGCAGGAAGGCGGTGTGCAGGTCCGACAGGTCGGTGATGTACCCGATCACGGTCGGCGAGATGGCGTCCCCGAGGGCGTGGATGACCAGGATGTTGATGGCGAACGCCGTCGCCCGGATCGGGGATCGGCTGATGTTGGCCAGGATGGTGTTGGCCGGGCCGGTGTTGAAGAACAGGAAGAACACGGCCACGAACAGCGGCCCCCAGGCGTAGGGGAACGGGACGAACAGCATGGCCAGGAAGAACGGCCAGGCCAACAGGGTGGACCACCCGGCGGCCCGGAAGTAGGCCCCGCGGACGCCGCGGTTGCGGAGCCGGTCGCCGTACACCCCGCCGAGCAGGGTGGCCACCAGCCCGGCCACCACCACGACCGCCCCGAACCCGACCCCGATCGTACCCAGGGTGATCGAGTTCGGGCTGGTCGCCGCGTCGTACACCGGCTCGGCGTACTGCGTCAGCTCGTCCCGGGTCAGTCGTTCGGTCAGCACCGCCCGGAACCGGTCGTAGGTCAGCTCGGCCCCGTCGGCCGCCGGCCGCAGCCGGTCGACCACCTCGGGCGGGACGAGTGGCCGGGCCTGGTCGAGGGTCCGGAACTGGGGGTCGGTGGCCAGCCGGTCGAGGGCCGCCGGGGTAAGGGCGAACCGGGCCTCCCGCTGGAAGATGTACTCCGGGGCCCAGGCCGCCACCCCGCCGAGGAGGAAGGTCGTCGCCGTCATCCCGGAACACAGGTAGACGAACGACTTGGTGCCGACCAGCTCGCGGACGACGGCCCCGTAGGGCGTGCGGGGCACCCCGGGCTGCCGGGCCGACCGGGCCGGCTCCCGCATCAGGAAGCACAGGGCGGCCGGGACCAGCCCGACGAACGTCACCAGGAAGGCGTGCCGCCAGCCGAACAGCCCGGCCACCAGCCCGCCGACCACGAACCCCAGGGCGCTGCCGACCGGGATGGCGGCGTTGTACCAGGCCATGATCCGGCCCCGCTCGGCGGCCGGGTACAGGTCGGCCAGCATGGCCGGGGCGATCGGCCCGTAGGCCGCCTCCCCGACCCCGACCAGCATCCGGGTCAGGAGCAGCACGACGTACCCGGCGGCCAGCCCGGAGCTGCCGCTGGCGACGCTCCAGAGGGCCACCCCGACGCCGACCAGCAGCCACCGCCGGACCACGTCCCCGGCCCGGGCGAACGCCGGGGCCAGGAGCATGTAGGTGACCATGAAGGCGGTGGTCAGGGCCCCGGCCTTCGTGTTCCGCCAGTCGTCGGCCGGGTCGAACAGGGCGGCGTCCCGCTTCAGCTTGGGCAGGACGGCCGACAGCACCTGCCGGTCGATGTAGTTGAACAGGTTGATGGTCAGGAGCAGGGCCAGGGCCGTCCGCGCCCCCGGCAGCCGGGCCGCCGGCCCGCCCGCTGTCGCTACCCCGCTCGGCATGGTCGGCCCCCGGCCCGGGTCGTGGGACGGTGCGTACCTTACGGCCGGACTCCGGCCGCGTCGAGGACGACCGGCTGCCCGTTGCCGGCCGCCCCGGCCGCCCCTACCTTGACACTTCCGTTCCACCGGAACGACCCGGACAACCACCCCCGGCGAGGCAGGACAGGGTTTCATGGTCCAGACGAAGAATCTCGGCAAGAACCGCCGGAACCGGTGCCGGTTCTGCACCAAGGACGGGTGCCCCCGGCCGGCGTTCGTGGACTACAAGGACGTGGGCAACCTGAAGAAGCTGATCACCGGCCAGGGGAAGCTGTTCAGCCGCAAGCGGAGCGGGCTGTGCGCCGCCTACCAGCGGGCGGCCAGCAACGCCGTCAAGCGGGCCCGGCACATGGGCCTGCTCCCGTACGTCGGCGAGTAACCCCGGGGCCGCCCCCCGCCGCACTTCGGCCCGGCACGGAGCCCGCCGTGTCCACCCGCCGGCAGGTTAAGGCCCTGTTCGCCGAGGCGGTCGGCCGGCACCAGGCCGGCGACCTCCCCGAGGCCGAGCGGCTGTACCGGCAGGTCCTGGCCGCCGACCCCGGCCACGCCCCGGCCCTGACCAACCTCGGGGTGGTGGTCGCCCGGGCCGGCGACCCGGCCGAGGCCGAGCGGCTCTACGCCACCGCCGTCGCCGCCGACCCGGACCGGGCCGACGCCCACTACAACCTCGGCAACCTCCTCCGCAAGCAGGGCCGCCCGGCCGACGCCGCCGCCGCCTACCGCCGGGCCCTGGACCTCGACCCCGAACACCCCCAGGCCTGCCTGAACCTCGGCCTGGCCACCGGCGACCTGGGCGACTGGCCGGCCGCCGTCGTGTTCCTCCGCCGGGCCGTCGCCCTCGACCCCGACTCGCCCGACGGGTTCAGCCTGCTCGGCGACGCCCTCTACCGGGCCGGCCGGCCGGCCGACGCGGTGGCCGCCTTCCGGGAGGCCGGCCGCCGCCGCCCGG
>JAIEQN010000026.1 GCA_019747685.1 Gemmataceae bacterium | reverse complement strand
GCCCGCCGGGTGCCGACCGTCACCGCCCCGCTGCCGGCCGAGGTGGTCGCCGCCTCGCTCAAGGCCGAGCAGGACGCCTGGGACCGGCGGATGGCCGTCTGCCTGAAGCTCCGGCAGGCCGCCATCGACGGCAACGACGACGCCCTCCTGCGGCAGGTGGACGAGCTGGAGCGGCAGGCCGCCGCCCTGTACGCCGCCCGGACCGCCGCCCTCGGGGTGCCCCGGACCAAGGCCCCGCTGCCCGAGTCGGCCGCCGCCCTGCTCGACCGGCAGCTCGGCACCGGGGTCGCCGTCACGCCGCTGTCGGCCCCGGCCGCCCCGGTCCCGGCGACCCCGACCGACGCCGCCCGCCGGTCGGCTCAAGTGAAGGGGGTGCGGCCGTGAAAACCACCCTGCTCGGGCTGACCCTGGCGGCCGCCGTCGGCTGCGTCCAGATGCAGCCGGTCGGCCCGCTGGCCAAGAGTATCGGCACACCGAAGGGGCCGGCCCCGGCGGCCGCCGCCGACGACCCGGCCGACCCGGTGACGGTCCCGGCCCCCCGGCCGACCGCCCCGGCCCTGTTCGTCGTCCCGGCCGAGGTGTCGGCCGACAACCCGGCGGCGGCCGCCCAGAAGCTGATGGCCGAGTTCGAGTCCGACCGGAAGAGCACCCCGGCCCCGCGGCCCGAGGTGTCGGTCATCAAGGGCGGGGTCAAGCAGTAACGACGGATCGACCGGGTCGCGCCTCGGTTCGGGCGGCCGGGGCAAAGTCCTCGACGCCCGGCCGACCTGACCCGGCGGGAGCCGCACCACCGCGGGTCAAAAAATCTGTGATGACCCCCTTGACTTCTGCCGAAACTTCGGTTGAAATTGGCGCAGCCGTTCGCTGAGGCATGTCGATGTCTCGCCGCGTGATGGTCGCCGTCGGGCTGGTCGCGGTTATCCTGGCCGGGATCGCGGGGCCGCTGCCCGGCGAGTGGCGCAATACGCGGGGGGGGGGGGCGCACCGTCCCGACCCGCCGGCGGCCGTGTTGACCCTGGACCCCCGCGACCTCGACTTCGGCGAGGCGTGGGAGACCGACCGGTTCCGGTGGGTCGTCCGGGTGCGGAACACGTCCGAGAAGGCCGTCCACATCGAACGGGTCGGGGCGTCGTGCGGGTGTACCGGGGTCACGCCACAACAGCTCACACTCGACCCGGCTGCCACCGCCGACCTGTCGCTGGCGATCGACCTGACCGCGAATCCTGATCCGTCCGGTGAGTTCGCCGTCCGGCTGACGGTGGAACCAGCTGACCCCGCGACCGGGCGAGCCTTGCCGCCGGCGGTGGCGGTCGTGCAGGGCCGCCGGCGGCCGGTGTTCCGGATCGCTCCCGTCCACTTCCTCGGGCGGTACTCCCGGGCGACTCCCCCAGGCGGTCCGTGGACCGTGCCGTTCACCTCCGCCGTCCCCCTCGACCGGGTGTCCGCCTCGGCCTCCGGGTCCTTCGAACGGGCCGAGGTGACGCCGACCGACCCAGCCGGGACAGCGTTCGTGGCCCGGGTTTGGCCACGCGGCCCGCTCCCGCTCGGGGAGTTCGGGGGCGAACTCGCCCTCCGGCCGCACCGCGGCGGGGAGGCCGTGCCGGACCGGCGGACCCGCCTGTCCGGGGCGGTCGTGCCCGATGTCGAGGCCGAGCCGCCGACGGTTTCGGGCGGGGGCCGGGCGGCGGGTGAATCGTTCGAGTACCCGGTCCGCTTGCAGTCCCTGAGCGGGCAGCCGTTCCAGGTGGTGCGGTTCGAGACGACCACCCCCGACCTGACGATCCGGCCGGCGGGTGCCGAGTACGTCCTCAGCCGGGCGTGTGGCCCGGCCGCGCCGGCTGCCTCACAAGCGATCTTCCACGTCGAGGCGAAGGACGGCACCTACGCCGTCACGGTTCCCGTGGACTACACCCTCGCCGCGGACCGCGGCCCATAGCCGGGGGGGCGATCATGTTCGGGCGGAACCGATGGTTCGGGGCGGTGGTGGCGGTGCTGGCCGTGGCGGCCCCGCCACCGGCGGTGGCACAGGCCCCGCCGCCGACGATCGAACAAATCCTGAAGGTCTGGGCGGCGCGGCAGGAGAAGGCCCGGACGCTGCGGATCGTTTGGGAGTCCAAGCGGACGCTCCCGAAGGGGATCAACGACCTGACCGACGGCGGACGGACGGCGGGCGGCCGGCCGAACCCGCCCGAGGACCTGCTGCTCGACGAGCGCGAGGAGCTGACGATCGCCGGGGACCGGCTCCGGTTCGACAGTGTGGGCAAGGGGTGGTCGGCCGACGACCAGGCCGTGAAGCCGTTCAACCTCCGTTACGCCGTCGACGGCGACCGGTACGTCAACGGCATCGTCGACGACCCGAACGCACCCCACGGTGCCGCGTTCATCAACCGGCTCGGCGGGTCGGACCGTGCGGAGGTGCTGCACATGCTGTCGCTCGCCCCGGTGCTGCAAACGTTCCGCGGGGCCGCCTCGCCCCTCAACCCCATGCCGATCGACGACTACGAGGTGACGGGCCGCCGGGCGGCGGTCAACGGCCGCCCGTGCCTCGAACTGCTACGGACGAGCCGGTCCGAGGACCGGCGCGAGTGCCTGCTGCTGGACGCCGAGCGCGACTTCGTGATCGTCCGCCGCTACACCGTGGTCAAAAACCAGACGGTGTCGATGCTGAACGTCACCTACGCCCCGAACGCCGCCGTGGGCTGGACGCCGTCGGCCTGGGATGACGCGATCCAGACCGTCCACAAACGGCCACTCGGGTCGGGCCGTCACCGTGTCACCGCGACCGAGTTCAACGGCGACGTGCCGGCCGCCACGTTCGACCCGACGTTCAAGCCGGGGACGCGGGTGATCGACATGATGTCCCCCGGGGCCTCCCGTCAGTTCGTCGTCCGCGAGGACGGCTCCCCCGGGGAACCGGTCGTGGTCGGGGAGCGGCAGGCGTGGCCGACCTACGAGCAGGTCGTCCGGGCGTCCCAGGTCGCCCCCCGTAACCGCAACTGGTGGCTGATCGGGGTCGGGGGCGGTGTAGTCGCGCTGTGCTGTGTGCTCGTCGTCTGGCGGCTCCGGGCGGGGCGGGGGCGGGCCCCGACCCCGCCGGGGGCCTCAACCCCTCCGGAGGTCGTGTGATGCGGACGTGGCAAATCCTCCTCGCCGGGGCGGTGGCGGTCGCCGGGCTCGTGCTCGCCGAGCCGTACACGCGGGCCGAACCCATATGCGACATACTCTGCAAGCAGATCAAGATCAACAAAGTCTGTAGTGACAGTACCTGTGTCGTGTACGGTCAGTCGACGTGTGCCCAATGCCCGGGCGACGGCTCCAGCAACTGCACGAAGCCGCAGCAGGGGGACACCTGCACGTCGACCGACACCAACATCAGCGTCAACTACTACCCGAGCTGTACGAGCGTCTGCGATTGCACCAAGTCCGACGGCATGATGTATACGTCCGTCGAGGCCAAGTCGCCGACCGGCGGCGCGAAGGCCGGAACCACCCCGCTGAAGACCTGCGCCGTGCCCTGACCCGTACGGGGTACGGGCCGGTGCCGGCCGACGGGGCTGAGGAGAAGCCATGACCAACCGGGGGCGTCGGGCCGGCCTCTCGCTCGTCGAGGTGGTCGTCGTCATCGGGATCGTCGGGCTGCTGGTCGGGCTGACCCTGCCGGCCGTCCAGAAGGTCCGGGAGGCGGCCGCCCGGTCCCGGTGCCAGAACAACCTCCGCCAGCTCGCCCTCGGGCTGCACCAGTACGCCGCCGCCCACCCGGCCCTGCCGCCCGGGGTCAGCAACGCCGGGCCGGCCGACCCGTTCCCGTTCATGGGCTGGCACGCCCGGCTGCTCCCGTTCCTCGAACAGGACGCGCTCTGGGCCGAGGCGGTGGCGGCCTACGCCGCGGACCGCGACTTCCTCCACGACCCGCCACACCGCGGGCTGACCCTCAGCCTGCCGGTCCTCGGTTGCCCGCTCGACCCCCGGACCCTGTCGCCCCAGGTCGTCGCCTACGAGACGATCCGGGGGCTCACCTCGTACCCCGGGGTCGAGGGGACGAACGCCGACCGCCCGGACGGGATGCTGTACCTGAACTCCGGGGTCCGGCTCGTCGAGGTGACGGACGGCACCAGCAACACCCTCCTGGTCGGCGAGCGGCCGCCGAGCGCCGACATGGCGCTGGGCTGGTGGTACGCCGGGTGGGGGCAGGCCAAGGACGGCGAGGCCGAGATGGTGCTGGGCGTCAAGACCCGGCCGAAGCACCACTCGTTCGACGGGTGCGGGGGCCGGGCGCGGCGGTACGGCCCCGGCCGGCTCGACGACCAGTGTTCCGCCCTGCAATTCTGGTCCCCACATCCGGGCGGGGCGAACTTCGCCTTCGCCGACGGGGCCGTCCGGTTCGTCGGCTACGCGGCCGCCGACCTCCTCCCGGCCCTGGCCACCCGGGCCGCCGGCGACACCGCCGAACTCCCCTGACCGCCCCACCCGTCGCCCCTCCGCGCCACCGGCTACCGGGTTTGACCTCGGGCCGGATTCTG
>JAIEQN010000455.1 GCA_019747685.1 Gemmataceae bacterium | reverse complement strand
CATCGAGGTGGCCATGATCCATCTCATGCTCCGCCGGCTGCGGCGCTAGGACCCGCTCATTTTGGACAAGCTCTGAGATGCAGTCTCCGCCCGTTTCATTGGACGGGACCTTCCACCCAAGCGCCTTCTCTTGGTCCGTCTTGCCGTAGCCGACGATGCCGTTGTTGAGGTCGACCTTGAGGGTCTGGATGGTCTCGTACACGATCTGGACCGGCTTCGGGTCCCCTGCCCCGGGCTTAACATTGCCTTTGGCGTTCTTGTAGCCCTCCCCAACCTTCGTCGTCGCTAACTCCATCCGGGCCTCGGTCGGCTTGCTGCTGTCAGCCCCCACCGGGACCCTGGGCGCGCCGTAGGTGATGTAGACCTTGTGGGGGCCGGACTTGCCCATCGGCAGGTTGACCGGGTTCGCCCCCGGGTTAACGACCAACGTCCAATCGATCTCGCCGCTCAAGGAGCCGATCTCCTTCGGCAGTTTATTCTTACCGGTGATCTCGACCGTCACGTCCCCGTCCCCTGCTGCCTGCGTGGCCGATTCGAAGACGAACGCGGCCGTGTTGCTGGCCCCCGCCACCTTGACCTGATCGCCCGCCAGGCCGGCGGCGTTGAAGGTGACTTTGGTCGTTACCGCCTTGTCCCGGGTGTGGCTGAACGGGGCGTTGTACTTGGGTGCCGTGGCGGTCGCCGGGACGAACTCGATGTCGTTGAACCGGACCGAGTCCTTGACGCTGATAATGTCCTTCGAGTTGGTCAGCAGGGCCTTATCATCGGTGGTGAACTCGACCGACTTCAGCACCGCCTTCCGCTCGACCACCTTGAGGACCACAAGCCCGACCAGCGACTGAGCCGGCTTGCGGGTCGGGTTGTACCAGGCGGCCTCATACTCGATGGTGGAGTTCCGGTACCCCGACCGCGTCGCCGCCACCGGGTAGGTGATGTCCCCGGTCAGCGGCAGGTTAATCTCCCCGGGGTAGCCGACCCCGCCGACGGTCAGGGTGGCCGGGTCCCAGCCGACCGACCGGCCGACGAGTTGCCACCCGGACCCGGCGGGCGGGAGCGGAGGGTGTAGGAGGATGGTCCCGCCACCGCCGGTGCCGGTCTGCATCCCGTACAGGCTCTCGTCCGGCTCGGGCATCCACGGCGGGGCGGTGGTACGGTCCTTCCCGTCGATGTCGAGCAGGCCGTTCTCCTTAACCACGATCGTCGCCGTCGTCGGCGGCGAGTCCGCGATCCCGTCCCAGGCTCGGTAGGTGAACGTGTCGGTCCCGACGAAGTTCGGGTCCGGGGTGTAGGTAAAACTCCCATCCTCCCGAAGCACCAACGCCCCATGCGTCACGTTGCTCACCAGTACGGCCTGGAGCGGTTCCCCGCCTACGGCCGAATCCGCGTCCGTGTCGTTGGCGAGAACGGAGGGTGTGCCGCCCGTCCCGCCGGCCCGCAGCGCTTGGTCCTCGAAGAGCTCGTACGCATCGGCCGCGCCTACCGGGGTCTGGTTGGTGACGGTGATCGTGACCGTCGCCGCCGCACTCCCGGCCGTCCCGTTCGTCGCCGTGTAGGTGAATGAGTCGGTGCCGACGAACCCGGGGTCCGGGATGTAGTTGAATGTGCCCTTGCCACCGAACGACTGGTCCCCGGACTGGAACAGCACTTCGCCGTGCAGCGGTTCGGTCGCCAGGAGGGCTTGGAGCGGCAGCCCCTGGGGGTCAGTGTCGTTGGCCAAAACGCCGGTCCCCCGCACCGACAGCACACGGTCGTGCCGAACGGTGTAGCTGTCGGCCTTGGCGGTCGGTGCCCCGACGGACATCGAACTCATGGACAGGACGAAGGCGTCGCCGGCGTCCGACCAGCCACCGGCCGGGGCCGGTGCCCAACCACCCTCACCGCCGGACGAGGGCTGACCCACCCCCGGAGGGGCTTCGCCCGGGAACGCCCCAGGCGCACCGACCGGATTTGGACCGGCCTCGGTCCCGACCGGGCCGTCCGACCCGGTGTTGGCCGGCAGGTCCACCGGCAGGAACGCCGTGGGTCGGAAGCCCCAGTCCTCTCGGCCCGCCGGCGCGGCGACGCCCACCCCGGGGTGGTGACCCCCCAGACTCATCCGGAGAGCGGAACTGCCAGCCGGACCACACGTCGGGTCCAGTCTGGTCGGTCGCCACCGGCCGATCGCCGGTCGGCTGCTCGCCGCGTTCGGGGTCTGCGCCGCCGCTGCTCGACGAATCCCCGCGGTCGAGCCCCACGTCGCCGGACGGGTCGATCCAGACGGGCAGCCACGCCGCCGCCAGGTCAGCGAGAAAACTGCCGGGTTGCTCCCGCGATTCCAGCGCCTCGCACCGTAGTGGCGTCTGCTTGCGAGTCCCCGAACGGGACCGCCCGCCGAACAATGCCCGCACGTCCTTGTCGAACACGTTCGCACTCCCCTCGGACGGTCGGCGGTGCTACCGCTGCCGCGATCCACAAGCCGGATGACCTGGCTTTAGCTAAAGTATATTAAACTGAAGTGGCGAAGCAGTGGCAAGTGAGTATCGCAAGAAATTAGCTCTGATAGTCCGAACAGCGAGTGGAAGTCATCTTGACATCCGTTCAGTTTGTGGTAAGCTACCGATGCCCGGTCGCACGGCCGGGCCGGTTCGCCGCACGTCGCCGGTCCGCTCCCCCGTTTCGGAGTCACCCATGTCTCGGTCCACCGGTCGGTCCATGCCCGCCCTCGTCCGCAAGCTCCCGCCCCGCGAGCCGAGCATGACGGGGTACGGGACTGCTCCGGTCGGTGCCGAACCGGAATTGGTAGCGCGAGTTGTGACCGGCCGGCGGGGCGAGCATGACAGGGCGGCTGTGCCCCGCGAGGCTCCGATGGCCTCCCAGCCGGCTCGCAACAGGTGGAACGGGAGCGGGTTACGGCGTGACGACCGAACGGGGTCGGCGGCCGCGAAAAAAGAGGGGGGGAGGGGGGTGGGCATGGCCCGATTACAGAACCGACCGCCACGCCTGACGGTACGCCGACTCCACATGACCGGTCATGGCCGCCGCATCGACCAGTGGGCTGTGCCGGACCATCTCCCGCAGGGTGCCCCGCAGGTCGGCCAGGGCACCCCGCTGGTCGGCCCAGGTGGCGGCCAGCTCGACCAGCTTGGCCGGGGTGTCGGCCACGAACTCCGGCAGCCCGAGGCTCGTGAGCACGCTCACCCCCTGCCGCGACCGGCCGTCCCGCCCGGCCACCGTCAGCACCGGGACGCCCATCCACAGGGCGTCGCACGTCGTCACCCCGCCGTTGAACGGGAACGGGTCGAGGGCCAGGTCGACCGCCCGGTACGCCTCGTAGTACTCCCCGACCGGCAGCCGGTAGGCCAGGTCGAGCCGGTCGGCCGGGACGCCGGCGGCGGCGAACCGCCCCTCCAGCACCCGGGCCGTCTCGGCCGACCGCCCGGCCAGGAGCACCAGCCGCGACCCCGGCACCGCCTTGAGGACATCGGCCCAGGTCCCGACGCAGGCGTCGGACAGCTTGGCCGGGTGGTTCAGGCAGCCGAAGGTGAACGGCCGGCCGGCCAGCGACGGGAGCGGGTTCGGGCCGGCGGCGTCGGCCGGCGGGGCGTAGACCCAGCCGACCTGCGGCAGCCGCAGGAGCTTCTCGACGTACAGGGGGTCGGCCACTCCGGGCGGGTCGGCGACGGGGTCGGTGAGGCGGTAGTCGATGGCCCGCAGGCCGGTGGTGCCCATCAGGTTGAGCAGGGTGAACTGGACCGGGGCCGGGCGGCGGGCGAACGCCAGCAGGCGGCTGCCGGCCCCGTGCCCGCACAGGTCGACCAGGATGTCGATCTCGTCGGCCCGGACGAGGTCGGCGAGCTGGTCGTCGGCCAGCCCGGCGGCCGGCCGCCAGGCGTCGACCCGGCGGCGGAGGCGGTCGGCCCCGTCGTCGGCCCCGGAGGCACTGGGATAGGCGGTCAGGTGGAACCGGGTCCGGTCGTGGTGGCCCAGGAGCTGCTCGACCGGGCCGGCGGCGGTCGGGCCGCGGGGGTCGCCGAGGACGTACCCGACCTTCAGCCGGCGGTCCGGGTCGGGCCGGCGGGGCTTGGGGCGGTCGGCCTTGGGGGCGAACTGGTTGGCCCAGCCGACGCACCCGTCGCGGAGCAGCTCCGGGGTGACGGCCGACGAGTAGGCCAGGGCCGCCAGCAGGGTGCTGGCGACCCGCGGGTCGGGCCGGAGCCGGGCGGCCCGGCGGAGGGCGGCGGCGGCCTCCCCGATCCGGCCCTGCTCGGCCAGCCCGGTCCCGAGGTTGACCCAGGCGTCGGCCCCGTCCGGGCGGAGGTCGGTCGCCCGCCGGTAGTGGGCCAGGGCGTCGTCGGTCCGGCCGAGGGCCTCCAGGGCGACGCCCAGGGCGTTGTGGGCTTCGGGGTAGTCGGGCCGCAGCCGGACGGCCTCTTCCAGCTCGGCGGCGGCCGCCGGGTAGGCCCCGGCGGCGGCCAGGGCGAGGCCGAGGTTGTGCCGGCCGCGGGGGTCGTCCGGGC
>JAIEQN010000037.1 GCA_019747685.1 Gemmataceae bacterium | reverse complement strand
CTGGGGGCCGCGGCCGCCGGCGACGCGGCGGCCGACCGGATCGTCCGGGACGAGGCCGCCGACCTGGCCCGGACCGCCGCCGGGGCGGTCCGGCTCGGGGGGCTCGACCCCGGTGCCGTCCCGGTCGCCCTGACCGGCGGGCTGGTGCTGCGGAACGACCGGTTCCGCGGGCTATTCCTCGACGGTCTGCGCGACTGTGGCGTCACGCCGGCGTC
The DNA here is from genome assembly GCA_019747685.1 of Gemmataceae bacterium. Classification (GTDB taxonomy): domain Bacteria; phylum Planctomycetota; class Planctomycetia; order Gemmatales; family Gemmataceae; genus Urbifossiella. The sequence goes on along the minus strand of JAIEQN010000037.1, from coordinate 4,279 downwards.
CGTCGGATTGGTCGAGGAGCCGGCCGCCGGTGCCGTCGTGCTGGCCCGGCAACTGGTCGGCCGTGACCCCACCCGCTGACCGCCTTCCCTCGCCGGGAAGGCGGGGCTGGGCCGGGCCGCCCAGTTCTTCACCTCCCCCCTGGTGGGGGAGGCCGCTGCGGAGCGGCGGGCGGGGCGGCCGGCTTCCCCCGCCGGCCGTGCCGCATCTCGGTCATGCGGAGCTTGAGGATGCTGTCGGCGGCCAGCCGGCGGGCCCGGTCGTCGTCGGAGCGGAGTTCCCGGCGGAGGGCGACCAGGGCCTCGGCGCAGGCCTCGTCGACGGCCTCCTTGCGGGCGGCGTTGAACGCCCGGCGGTAGGCCGAGCTGCTGGCCCGGGCGCGGTCGGGGAGGTCGTCGGGGTCGGCGTCGAGCTCGTGGCCGACGGCGGCCCAGGACAGCCCGCGGGCGCGGAGTTCGGCGGTGCGGGCCAGGAGCGGGTCGGGTTCGGCGGTGTTTGGCGACATGGCGGGACCGGGGACGGGGTGAGCGGGGGCCGCCGGGACCCCGGCGATCGAAGTGAACAAGTGAATAGTAACATCCGCCCGGCCGGTGTCAAGCCGGTTCTTCCCCGGCGCGACCGGATTCCGGGTGGGGGGCGACCACCCGAACCGGGGTCGGAGCGATTTGCCGCGGGGCCGATGGTATGATGGGGTTCGGGGACCCCGGGGCCGGCGGGCGCGAGACGTGAACCAGGCCGAACTGCGGACGCTCGCCGAAGAGCGGATCGAGGACGCCAAGGTCCTGCTCGACGGCGAGCGGTGGGAGTTCGCGTATTACGTCGCGGGGTACGCCGTGGAGTGCGCCCTGAAGTCGTGCGTGCTCGCCCGGATGATCCACACCGGCTGGGTCTTCGAGGACAAGGCCAACGTGAAGGACTGCCTGACGCACGACTTCGGCAAGTTGGTCGAGTTGTCCGGGCTGAAGGCGGAGTTGGACGCCCAGTTGGCGGCGAGCACGGCGGCGGGCGGCGAGTTCGTCGGGTACTGGGGGACGGTCTCGCTCTGGCGGGTGACGACCCGGTACGCCGCGAAGTCGCAGGCCGAGGCGGAGGCGCTGTACGAGGCCATCACCCACGACCCGCACGGGGTGCTGAAGTGGATACGGACCTACTGGCAGAAAACCGGATCGACGACGGGCACCGGTTGCTGGTCGAGCTCGTCCGGGCCGGGGTCGATGTCGCGGCCGCCGGTTGGCTGAAGACCGCGGACGGCGGGGCGTGGTCCCTGTACGTCGGGTCGGCCGCCGCCGGCCCGGGGAATTTGGGCGATGCCTACCGGACCGTTTACGCCTGCCTCCGGCGGCTTACCGACCCGTGGGTGGACCTGTCCGATGTCAAGCTCGTCCCCGCCTCGGACCCGATCGCCCGCGACCTGGCGGCCGCCCGGGCCCGGTATCCGGGCGGCCGCCAGGCGACCCGGTATGCGGGGAGGAAGCTCGGCGACCTCGCGATCGAGGAGGCCTACATCTACCCGCGGGTCACGCCCGGCCTGACCCGCGACGAAGTGGTCCAGACCGTCGCCGGGTTGATGAACCGGGCCGGTACCGTCCGGCCGTCGATGATCACGCTCCGGGATGGCAACGTCATCCGCGGGGTCCCCTACGGCATCGAAGCGAGCGGCGGGGCCGGGCACCCGACGCCGCTGGTGGTCAAAATCCGGGATGACGTGGACGGTTCGACCCACACCGCCCTGGTGGACGAGGTGACGAACATTCAGTAGGCCGTCCACCGGAATCTGGCCGAGTTCCTGGGCGACATGGTCGGTTGCATCCGGAGCAGCGAACACGTTCCCGGTGGGGCACAGATGTCGGTCGACTCGGGCAAGAAGTTCGCCGCGGGGATGGTGAAGAAGCACCGCGAGGGGCGATGAGCGCACCCAGGCCAACGGCCCGGGTCTCGTTGCCAGGCCGACGGGCCGGGTCCGCTCCGATCGCCGCCTACCTCAGCTCCTTGAGCCGGGCGTTGCGGATCAGCACCGGCTCGTTGTTCTGGCTCAGGTGCTGGAACCCGATGTGCCCCGTCTTCGGCCGGTCCTTGACCGGCGGGGCGTCCGTCCCGTCGTGCCGCTTCACCGGCTGGTCGAACGTCGACAGGTCCACGTCCTGCACCACCTCGCCGTTCACCGTCGCCTTCAGGTGCGTGCCCTTCAGCTCGATCCGCACCGCGTTCCACTCGGTCGGCTTGTACACCTGCTTGGTCGGGGCGATGGCCCGGTAGATGCCGGCGGTCAGCTCCGAGTCCTTGGCCTCGGTGTTGTACCGGAAGTCGGCCACCTGGAACTCCAGCCCGTCGAACGCCGGGTCGCCCTTCATCGGGGCCCGCAGGGCGACCCCGCTGTTGCCGCGTTCGGTCAGCTTGACCTCGAACTGGAGGACGAAGTCGGCGTACTCCCGCTCGCTCATCAGCCAGGTGCCCCGCTTCTCCCCGGACCGGAGGACGCCGTCCCTCACGGTCCAGTCGTTCCCGGCCGGGACCTTCTTGGCGGTGTCGTTCCACTCCCGGACGGTCCACCCGGCGGGCACCCCGTCCTTCGGGAAGAGCGGGGCGAGGCCGTCGTCCGCCGGGTCGGCCGCGGCGGCGACCGCGAGGGCGGAAACCAGGACGAAGGGGCTGGCGAACCGGCGGGAGAGCATGGTAGACTCCGGGGATGAGGGCGGGGATGTTGTAGCCGGCGGTTGGCACGGCGGATGCAGCCCCCTCGGGGCACGCCGCCGGCACCCGCCGCCGGCCGACCGGAGCCAGGCCATGACCAGCACCCAGAAGCGGAAATACCGGGACCTGTTGGAGAAGATGGGCGGGCGGGTCCGGGAGACCGCCGCCGGGCTGGAGGAGCAGGTCCGCACCCCGACCGGCGGGGAGTCGGCCGGCAGCCTGTCGAACGTCCCGATGCACCTCGGGGATGTCGGCAGCGAGGTGTACAACCAGGAGCTGAACGCGACCCTGCTGGAGAACGAGGCGCACATCCGGGACGAGGTGTACGCCGCCCTCGACCGGCTCGACGCCGGGACGTTCGGGGCGTGCGAGCGGTGCGGCAAGGCCATCTCGGCCGAGCGGCTCGACGCCCTGCCGTACGCCCGGCATTGCGTCGGGTGCGCGGCCGAGGTCCAGGCCGGGGCGGCGGTGAACTTCAACGCCGGCCGGCCGGAGGGGTTCGGCCAGACGTTCGGCCAGGCCGACACCGGGACCGGGGCCGAGCCGTCGGCCGGGCGGAAGCGGGGCAACGGCCCGACCCTGTTCACCGACCTGGAGCGGGACGACGGGGGGGCCGAGGCCGACACCCACGCGGCCGGCACCCCCGGCGGGGGGACGGCGGTGGGCGGGCTGGCCGGGACCAACCTGGGCCGCGGCGACCCGGCCGACGCCGGGCTGGAGCACGCCATGGGCAGCGGCAACTTCGACGTGGCCGAGGAGGGCGAGGACGAGGACGTGGAGGCGTACTCGGGGGCCAGCGGCGGGGCGGTCGGGGGGACCCCGGCGAACAAGCGGGCGGTCGGCGGGAAGAAGCGGGGCGGGACCGCCCCGAAGCCGGGCAAGGGGGACGGCCCGACCGGGCAGTGAGCGGCGGCCCCGGCGGACGGGCGGGATCAGGCAGGTGGGTCGCCCTTCGTCCGGTTGACGTGGATCACGACCACGCCCCCGCCGGGGGGCAGGTCGTAGATGACCAGCAGCGGCGGGTGAAACCAGACCCGGCGGTTCGGCCCGCGGGACTCGCCGGGCGACCACGGGTCGGCGGCCAGCCGGCGGTTGATCGCCTCGACGCACCGGGCCATCGCCTCCCGGGCGGCCGGGTCCGGCTCGGCGACGTACAACTCGGCCAGCCGGTCGAGCGTGGGCGGCTTCCACTCAACCATTCCGGAGGCCCTCCTCGAGCTTCCGGAGCCGCTCCTCGACCTCGGCCGCCGGGACCCCCTTCCCCTCCCGGGACCGGCGGTCCAACTCCTCGTCGGACGGCCAGTCGTCCGCCACATAATTCCCGAACCGGGGGTAAACGGTGAACTTCCCGACCGGCTTGCCGGACGGTTCGATCACCTCGACCGTCCCCCCGGCGGCCAGGAACTTTTCCAGCGTCGGCCCGTCGATCACGATCTTGCTCATGGCGGTGCCCTCCCGACCGGATTGTAGCCCGTCGGCGGCGGGGCGTACAAGCACCGGAACGCCCGCGGCCCGCCGGTGGGCGAACCGGCGGGCCGCGGCGCTCGTGGGCGATCGGCCGCGTGGCGTCAGCCGGCCTGCCGGCGGAGC
>JAIEQN010000601.1 GCA_019747685.1 Gemmataceae bacterium | reverse complement strand
CGACTTGTCGGCCGGGCGGGGCGAGCCGGGGGCGGGGGTGCCCGCCGCGGCCGCGAGGGTCGCGGCGGCGAACAGGGCGAGGGGCCGGAAGAGGGGCACGGGAAGACCTCCGGGCGAAGAAGGGGCTACTGACCGGGGCGCCGGTTGATGATAATGGCCGGCACCCGGTCCGGGTAACAAAAAGTAGTAGGCAGTGTGCAGTCGGCAGTGGGCAGTCAACACCGGATTCCACCGCAGAGCCGACCCATGTTCCTCGCCGCCTTCTTCCTCGCCGCTGTCGCCATCGACCCGCCGCCCCGGGAGACCGCCGACGGCTGGCTGATCCTGATGCACCCGGACGACTGGCAGCGGTTCGACCCGGGCTGGGTGATCGCCGGGGACGTGACCCTCGACCCGGACAAGCCGACCCGGCTGGCGGCCGAGCCGGTCAAGGACGGCGGGGTGTGGGTGAACGGCCCGCGGGGCCGGCTGCCGGACCTGTACACCAAGCAGAAGTTCGGCGACTGCGAGGTCCACGTCGAGTTCCTGATCGCCAAGAATTCCAACTCCGGGGTCAAGTTCCACGGGGTGTACGAGATTCAGATCATCGACACGGCCGGGAAAAAGGAGTTGTTCGGCGGCGACTCCGGCGGCGTCTACCCCCGGGCCGATGTCGCCAAGGGGTACGGCTACCTGGACCAGGGCGTCCCGCCGAAGGTGAACGCGGCCAGGCCGGCCGGCGAGTGGCAGACGCTGGACGTGGTCTGGAAGTCGCCGCGGTTCGGCCCGGACGGGAAGAAGACGGCCGGCGCCCGGATCGTGAAGGCGACCATGAACGGGCAGGTGATCCACGAGGACGTGGAGGTGAAGACGCCGACCGGGGGGAACTGGGACAAGCCGGAGACGCCGACGGGTCCGCTCATGCTCCAGTGCGACCACGGCCCGGTGGCCTTCCGGAACGTGCGGATCAAGCCGGCGAAGTGAACCGCGGACATGCTCCGACATTTTCGTTGCACCCAGGACCCTACGCCTGTACGCGCGGAGGCCGAGTCGGGGATTGACCGTCCGGTCATGCCCCCGTCACTCGGTTTCCGGAGGTTCGAGATGTCGCGGTACGGCAAGCGGCTGCTGGCGGCCGGGCTGGTGGTGGTCGGGGTCGGGGCGGTGTTCGCCGCCGACGATAAGGCGGCCCCGAAGGGGGACGACGAGAAGGCCATCGCCGAGGTCAAGAAGCGGGGGGACGAGTGGGACGCGGCCCTCAAGGGCAACGACCCGAAGGCGGTCGCCAAGCTGCTCGACGCCGCCGGCCGGTTCATCACCGCGGACGGCCGGGAACTCGACAAGGCCGGGTTCGCCGCCGACGACGCGGCCCAAAAGATCGTGTACGAATCGGTCGCCTCGTCCGAGACGACGTACCGGGCGGTCGGCGGGGTGGTGATCGAGACCGGCGCCTGGACCGGGACCGGGACGAAGGACGGCAAGCCGTTCCGCCAGTCCGTCCGGTACACCACCGTCTGGGTCAAGAAGAACGGGGTGTGGGTGGTGACCGCGGACCAGGCGACGCCGACGGCCGAGAAGAAGTAGCGGCCGCCTTCACCCCACCACCAGCACCGGCTCCCCGAGTGCGGCCGGGTCGGGCGTGACGCCGAGGCCCGGGGCAGTGCCGGCGGCCAGCCGGCCGTTCGCCCGCCGCGGGGCGTCCGGTGCGACACTGACGGTGACGTAGCTGTTGAAGTCGGTCGCGGTGAAGAGGTACTCCGGCGGGCAGCTGTGGGCCAGGTGGGCGATGGCCGCGGTCACGATGTCCCCGCCCCAACTGTCCTCCAGCGTCATCCCGATGCCGAGCGTCGCGCACAGGTCGCGGGCCTGCCGGGCCTTCGTCAGCCCGCCGAGCTTGCTGATCTTCAGGTTGACCACGTCCATCGCCCGGTCGGCGTGCCCGCGGACGATCATCCCGACCGAGTCGACCACCTCGTCCAGGACGAACGGGTGGTCGGTCGCCCGGCGGACGGTCAGGCAGTCCTCGTAGCTCGGGCACGGCTGCTCGATGTAGACATCCACATCCCGGACCGCCCGGACCACCCGCAGGGCCTCGTCCACCCGCCAACCGGTGTTGGCGTCGGCCACCAGCCGGTCGCCGGGCTTCAGCTCGGCGGCCACCGCCCGGATGCGCTCGATGTCCACGTCCGGGTCGCCGCCGACCTTGAGCTGGAACCGCCGGTAGCCCTCCGCCCGATACCCGGCCACCTTCGCCGCCATCGCGGCCGGCGGCTCCTGGGAGATGGCCCGGTACAGGCCGAAGTCGTCCCCGTACCGGCCGCCGAGGAGGACGCACACCGGCAGACCGGCCGCCTTCCCGAGCAGGTCCCAGCAGGCCATGTCCACCGGCGACTTGACGTAGGGGTGGCCCTTCAGGGCCGCGTCCATCCGCCGGTTCAGCTTGCCCAGTTCGAGCGGGTCCTCGCCGAGCAGGTGCGGCCCGAGTTCGGCCAGCCCGGCCCGGACCCCGGCGGCGTAGGCCGGGAGATAAGCCGGGCCGAGCGGGCAGACCTCGCCCCAGCCGGTCAGCCCGGCGTCGGTGTCGACCCGGACGACGGTGCTGTCGAACACGGTCACGGCGTTCCCGCCGGACCACTTGTAGCTCCCCTCGTGCAGGGGCAGCTCGACCCGGTAGGCGCTGATCCGGGTGATCCGCATGGGCGACCCCAGGATGAGTCGGCGGGCCGGTCAGACGCCCGATGCCGCCGTGTTCTCCACCTCCCCCCCTGCGGGGGAGGTCGGCGACCGCAGGTCGGCGGGTGGGGGGTAACGATCGACCGACCCCCCACCCGCCGAGGTGCTGCGCACCTCGAGGACCTCCCCCACAAGGGGGGAGGTGAGGAGTCGGCCCCCCGCCCGCCGCCACCGTCCGCCGAACTCCACCAGACCCACGGCGATGGTATACGGCACCAGCCCGGTCGTCAGGCCGAGGGCGATCCCGATCCACGTCGCCTCGGCCGGTGTGATCCACCACCACACCGCCGCCGGCACCACCGCCGCGGCCAGCGGCCGCAGCCACGCCGTCCGGACGTACCGCCCGAGCGGCACACCCAGCTCGCGGGCCGTGTACCCGATCAGGCCGAGGCAGAAGAGCACGTTCGGCCCGGCCACCGCGACCGCCACCCCCTCGGCCCCGAACGGCCCGACCAGGGCCAGCGTCAGCACGAGGTTCAGCCCGGCCTCGGCCAGGGCCAGCCGGGCGAAGAACCGCAGCCGGCCGACCCCGAACAGGATGCGGGACGCCACCGACTGGGCCACCCCGATCGACAGGGTCGCCGACAGGATGACCGCCGCCCGGTAGCAGTCGTCCGGGTAGCCCGGCGGGCCGAGCCAGCGGTGCAGGAACGGCCGGCCGAAGAACAGGATGCCGAGGTGGACCGGCAGGACGACGTACAAGGCCCACCGGGTGCCGGCCAGGAACACCCGGCGGACCCCGCCGAGGTCGCCGACCGCCTCCCGCTCGCTGGCCGCCGGGGTCAGGGCCGTGGTCGCCGACCGCAGCGCGTTCTTCCCGGTCTCGACCAGCCGGAAGGCGTTGGCGAACCACCCGGCCGCGACCACCCCGACCCGCCACCCGACCACCACCGAACCGGTCTGGTTGGCCACCCGGGCGGCGAGCATGGCCAGGAAGGCGTCCCGGCTGTACCCGCCGACCGTCCGCAGGGCGGCCCGGTCCACCAGCCCCAGCCCGACCCGCAGCCCGGGCAAGGCCCGGACGGCCAGCACCCCGGCGACGGCGTGTTCGAGGAGGTTGGTGGCGACCTGCACGACCCCGAGCCAGAGCAGCCCCGGCCGGGTCTCCATCACCCAGACCGTCCCGGCCACCCGCAGCCCGAGGAAGGCCACCCGCAACGCCCCTTTGGCGGCGAACCGCTGGAGGCCGTCGAGGACCGACGGGAAGACGCTCAAGGGCAGCGTCAGGGCGACGTTGGCCAGCATCAGGAGCATGAACGGGGTGATGTCGGCCGCCCCGCCGGCCCGCCGCTCCAGCCCCGGCCCGACCCACGCCACCACCCCGGCCCCGACCACGAGTACGAACCCGGCGGCGGCCAGGAACACCGCCATCCCGGCCGAGACGACCTTGTTCAGCCCCGCCTGCTCGCCGGCCGCGTGGTGCTTGGCGACGTACCGGATCAGGCAGGCGGCCACCCCGAGGTCGAACAGGGTGAAGTAGGCGACCACGCCCTCGGCCACCGCCCACACCCCGAACAGGGTGCCACCCAGCCCGCGGACCAGGTACGGGGTGAGGAAGAAGGTGGACAGGAGGTAGGCGGCGAACACCGCCCAGTTGGCGGCCGCCCCGACGGCCAGGGTGCGATTGGCGGACGGCAACGCGGTGTCTCCGGGGTGCGGGGCGGGGCAGGGTAACACGCGACCGCCGGGCGGTCTACGCGACTCCGGGCGGGCGGGCGGGGGCCTCCCCCTTCCCCGCGAGGGCGGCCGGGGGCGGGCGCCGGTCGCCCG
>JAIEQN010000274.1 GCA_019747685.1 Gemmataceae bacterium | reverse complement strand
GCTTGACCGCCACCCGCCGCCGGACCGGGTCCGTCTGGTCGGCCATGAAGACGGTCCCCATCCCGCCCTCGCCGATCGGCTCGACCAGCCGGTACTTGCCGCCGATCACGACGCCGGCGGCCCCGGCCCCAGCCGGGGGGCCGGCCGGGATGTCGGCGGTCGGGCCGTCGGGGGCGTGGTCGGAGGTGCGGTCGGGGTCGGCGGCCGCCGTCGGCGGGGCGGGCGGGAGGTCGGCGGTGACGGGCGATACGCTCGCGGTCCCGGGATCGGGGGACCCGGGTTCGAGGAAGCTGCCGGCCTCGGCGTGGGCGGCCAGGAGTTCGTCCACCCCCCGGCGGAGGGCGGGGTCGCCGCCGCAGGCCCGGTCCAGGAAGGCCCGCCGGGCCGCGGGGTCGGGGATGTCGATCGCCGCCAGGAAGAGGTCGCGCTCGGTCATGGTGGGGCCTCCGCGATGGGGTCCACCATACCAGGCGCAAACCGCCGGCGGGATACGCCAAAAAAATGTTGCCGGCGGCGAACCCCGGGGTCGCCGGGCTACCGGCCGCCCCCGGGGGTGGCCCCGGTCCCCTGCTGCGGGAAGAAGGTCGGGACGTTCAGGTTGTAGAACTCCTGCTCCAGGTACTCCAGGGCCAGGGCGAAGTTCAGGATGGCGATGTCGTTGCTCCGGGACGGGGTGGCGTTGTAGGTCAGCGGCGGGCCGCCGTTGAGGTCCTTGATGAACGGCCCGGCCAGGTCCACCACCTCCTGGATGGTCAGGGCCCGCTCGAAGTCCTGCTCCTGGCCGAACACGTTCTGGGTGTGCGGGGCGTTGAACACCGTGTTCAGCCACCCCGAGTGCCGGGCCTCGATCAGGGCGATCGACGCGGCCGCGGCCAGCACCTGCCGGCTGAAGACGACCGGGGCGGCCCCGTTGTACGCCCCGGTCCCGGTGTTCTCCAGGGTCTGGGCCAGGGTCCCGAAGACGACAATATTGTTCTGGGCCAGGCCCTGGAAGGTCGGCTTCGGCCGGGGCGTCCCGCCGAGCTGCTGGATGAGCGCGACCACCGCCGGGACGTGGGCATTCTCGTGCTTCCGGATCAGCCGGAAGAGCCGGCCGTTCCAGTCCGGGTACAGGTTCGGCAGGGTGCCGCCGTTCGGGTTCGGCTGGGCAACCGCCCGGCCGGCGGTGGCGGCCAGCCCGGCCGCCCCGGCGGCCGCGAGGCCCCCCAGGACGAACCCCCGGCGGTCGGCGAACAGGTTCTGGTCCACGATCAGGCTCCTTCGGATGAATGAGCAGAGGAAGAAGACTCCGGGGGGCACAGGCCGGGAGGCCCGTGCCACTAAGGTCTTTGGTGGCACAGGCCCCCCGGCCTGTCGCCTGTGAGCTGGGTGGCACAGGCATTCCTGCCCGTGCGGCGGCTCAGCCGACGAACACCCCGCCGTTGAACCCGGCCGGGAACGGGTTCAGGGCGGTCCCGGCCGACGCCCCGGTGGCGTCGAAGAACCGGACCTCCGCGGACCCCCCGACCCCGGCCCCGGTGACGATCGGGGTGGCTCCGGCGGCGAACGGGTCGACCACCGCCACCCGGACCCCGGCCGCCCCGCCCGGGCCGGTCGGCGGGTAGGCGAAGAAGCTGCCGAGGCGGACCTGGGTGCCGCTGGTCAGCCCGGCCCCGCTGAACGCGATCACGTTCGGCCCGCCCCCGCCCCCGACCCCGGTGACGATGTCGTCGAACCCGTCCCCGTTCACGTCCCCGCCGGCCACGAACACCCCGCCCCGGAACGGGTCGGCGTAGGCCAGGAAGTTGACCAGCGGGGCCGGGGCGGCGGCCGCCGGGGCGGTCCCGGCGGCGTCCACCAGGCTGGCCCCGGTGAACACCTGGACCCGGGCCCCGCCGCCCACCCCGGTCCCGGCCAGCACGTCCGCCCGGGCGTCCCCGTCGTACTCCCCGGTCCCGACCGTCACCCCGCCCCGGAAGGTGCTCTCGACGGTGAAGAAGTCGGCCAGGGGGGTCTGGCTGGTGCTGGTCAGGTTGGCCCCGCTGACCACCCGGACCCGCGGCCCGCCGCCGTTGCCGGTCCCCAGCACCGGGTCGGCCAGCCCGTCCGCGTTGACGTCCCCGGCGGCCACGTACACCCCGCCCCGGAACGTCCCCTCGTAGGCGAAGAAGTCGGCCAGGATCGCCCGGCTGGCCCCGTCGATCACCTGGACCCGCGGCCCGCCGCCCGGCCCGGCCCCGATGATCAGGTCGTCCGTCCCGTCCCCGTTCACGTCCCCGCTGGCCGCGGCCAGCGACCCGGTGTACCCGGCGAACGGGGTCAGGGTGAACGCCGCCGCCCCGGTCGCCGAGTCGTAGACGAACACCTGCCCGCCGCCGGCGGCGGTGAAGAACCGGGTGGCCGCCGGGGGGGCGGCGACCGCCGGGACGGTGATCGTCGCCGTCGTGTTCGCCCCGAGGGTGGCGCCCCCGCCGGGGGCCGACAGGGTCAGGGTGAACGTCGTCTCCGGCCGCCCCGCCGGGGGCACCCCCGGCACCAGCAGGGTGACCGTCCGGCTCGTCTCCCCGGGGTTGAAGGTGATCGTCCCGCTGGTCGGCAGGTAGTCGACCCCGGCCACCGCCGTCCCGTCGGCGGTGGCGAAGTTGACCGTCTCGGCGTTGGCCGTCCCGCCGGTCCGGGTGACGGTCACGGTCAGCGGGCTGCGGTCGGCCGGGAAGGCGGCCGCGGTCGCCGCCAGGGAGATGGTGCCGCTCCCGGCCACGGCCGGGACGATCGTCAGCCCGCGGAGGGCCGTCCCGGCGACCGTCCCGAGCGGGGTCACCGCCCCGGTGGTGATGTTCACCGAGTACAGGGCGGACCCGTTGACCGCGAACGCCGCGTCGGTCAGCGGCTCGATGTCGAACCCGGCGTCCGGGCCGAAGTCGACCAGGGCGAACGTGCCGGCGGCGCGGAGCTGGTCGACCACCACCGCCTGCCCGGCGTTCGGGCTGGGGGTCCCGTCCGGCCCGCCGATGCGGACCAGCAGGTCCTGCCCGACGTCGATCCCGTACAGGGTGGTGACGAACGTCTCGGGGATGACCGTCGGGTTCCGGGTGTAGGCGACGGCGGCCACCTGCGGGGCCGGGGCGATCGGCCCGCCGGTGGTCCCGAAGAACCCCTGGTTCTGCGGGTCGGCCGGGTCGAAGAACAGGTCGGTGTCCTCGGCCACCGCCCCGTTCGTCGGGTTGATCCGCAGGCTCTGGCCGGTGGACGCGACCACCCGCAGCCGGTCGGCCACCGGGTTGAAGTCGACCCCGTACCCCGGGGCCGGGTCGAGGGGCCGGGGGAACTCGGGGATGATCGCGGTCGCGGCCCCGGTCGTCGGGTCGATCAGGTACAGGGTGCCAGTCGTCGCCACCCCGTACAGTTGGCCGGTGGCCGGGCGGAAGTCGATGCCGACCAGGTCCTCGGCCGGCCCCAGGCCGGTGACGGCGACCGGGGTGCCGATCAGGGTGCCGGGGGCGGACGAGTCGAACCGGACGAGCCGGTCGGCGGTGGTCAGCCCGAGCAGGACGGCCGGGACCTCCCGGCCTTCGAGCGACTCGACCCGCGGGCGGGACCGGCCGCGGAGGGAAAAGGACATCGGGGCCTCCGAGCGAATGAGGGTGGGGATGTCGGACCGAGCTGGGGCGGTGCGGCCGTCGCGGCGGCCGGGATGGAACGCGAGCCGATCAACGCGGGGGCGCAGCCGGAGCAACTGCTATACCGGCCGTACCGAAGTGCGGGATCCCCCGACACCCGAACGCCGGGGTCGGGCGGATTGGGGGCCGGGCCGGACTCGTCGGAAGATCAAAAAGATGTCGAAGTGAAGTATCCTGGGAAGACTGGTTCCTACCCGCCGGTCGGGCCCTGCCCGGCGGCCTTCACCCCACTTTCGCGCCGCCGGGGTGGAAGGTCTGCTACCCGGCGATACGATAGGTGTTGACCCGGGACCACCCCCGGCTGGGGTGGGCGGCCTCGGGCCGCGGCCCTTACCCGCGTGGCCTTCCCCGTGAACCCGCCCCCGGTCGACTTCGCCTTCACCCCCGACGAGCCGTCGGGCCGGGACCTGAACCTCCTCCCGGCCATGTCGGCCGCCGAGGCCGCCCGGCTGCTGGCCGAGTTGGTGGCCCTCGGCCCGCTGGTCCGGACCGGCCCGTGGCGGCGGCGGGTCGTCCCGGCCGCCGCCCGGGACCGGTTCCTCGACCTCCGGAACCGGCTGGCGTGCGGCCACCTCCCCATCTGCCTGCGGTGCGCCGACCGGTTCGCCCGCCGCCGCGCCGGGCTGCTGGGCCGGGCCGACCTGATCCAGGAGGGGTTCCTCGCCCTGTTGCGGGCCGCCGAACTGTTCGACCCGGGGCAGGGGCGGTCGTTCGCGGACTACGCGAACCAGCGGGTTTGGGTCCGGGTGCGGCGGGCGGCCGCCCGCGGGGCCTGGCTCATCCAGGTCCCGATCCGGGCCGGCGAGGGCGATCCGGGCCGG
>JAIEQN010000143.1 GCA_019747685.1 Gemmataceae bacterium | reverse complement strand
CCACCATCAGGCTTCGGTGGCACAGGCCTCCCGGCCCGTGCCACCATCAGGCTTCGGTGGCACAGGCCTCCCGGCCTGTGCTCGCTTCAACCGCGGACGTGTCCGTCCCCGGTGACGACGTACTTGTAGGTGGTCAGCTCCCGCAGCCCGCACGGCCCGCGGGCGTGGAACTTGTCGGTGCTGATGCCGATCTCGGCCCCCAGCCCCAGCTCGAACCCGTCGTTGAACCGGGTGCTGGCGTTGACCATCACCGCCGCCGAATCGACCCGGCGGGTAAACTCCCGGGCGGCCCGCACGTCCCGGGTGACGATGGCGTCGGTGTGCTTCGAGCCGAAGGCGTTGATGTGCCGGACGGCCGCGTCCAGGTCGGGGACGACCTTGACCGACAGGATCAGGTCGAGGAACTCGGCCCGGTAGTCGGCGTCGGTTGCCGGCTTGGCGGCCGGGATCAGCCGGCGGGTCTCCTCGCAGCCCCGGAGTTCGACGCCCCGGGCGGTCAAGGCCGCCCCGACCTCCGGCAAGAACTCATCGGCGACGGCCGCGTGGACGAGGAGACTTTCCGCCGCATTGCAGACCCCCGGCCGCTGGCACTTGGCGTTCACCACGACCCGCCCGGCCATCTCCAGGTCGGCGAACTCGTCGACGTAGACGTGGCAGTTGCCGTCGTAATGCTTCAGCACCGGCATGGTCGCCTCGCGGGCGACCCGGCGGATGAGCGACTCGCCGCCCCGGGGGATGGCCAGGTCGATCAGCTTGCCGAGGGCGAGCAGGTGGCCGACGGCCGCCCGGTCGGTCGTCGGCACGAGCTGCACGGCGTCGGCCGGCAGCCCGGCGGCGGGCAGCTCGTCGGCCAACAGCCGGTGCAGGGCGGCGTTCGAGTGCGCGGCTTCTTTCCCGCCCCGGAGGATGACCGCGTTGCCGCTCTTGACGCACAGCCCGGCCGCGTCGAGCGTCACGTTCGGCCGGGACTCGTAGATGAAGAAGACGACCCCGATCGGCACGCCGACCTTGAGGACTTCCAGGCCGTTCGGCCGGACGTGCCCCTCGCGGACCTCACCGACCGGGTCGGGCAGGGCGGCGACCTGCCGCAGCCCGTCGGCGGCCGACTTGATCCGGGCCGGGGTCAGCGTCAGCCGGTCGATCGCGGCGGCATTCAGCCCGAACCCCGGGGCCGCGGCCACGTCCCGGGCGTTCGCCTCCCGTACCTCGGCCGACCGGGCTTCGAGGGCGTCGGCCGCGGCCAGGAGCCAGCGGTTCTTGGCGGCCGGGGGCGCGGCGGCCAGGACCTCGGAAGCGGCCTTCGCCCGCCCGGCCATGTCCCGGCACAGGTCGGCGAGGGTGTAGGTCTGGGGTTCGGCGGTCACGTCAGCGGGCCCGGGTGGTCGGAAACCTCTCATTGTACTGTACCCGCCCAAGCCCACCCGTTCCTACGGGTGGGATCGCCGGTGCCGGTCGATGGCGTCGAGCAGGGCGACCGCGTCCCGGGTGGCGGCCACGTCATGCACCCGCAGGACGTGGGCCTGACCCCGGGCGGCCGCGAAGCAGGCCACCGCCAGCGACCCGGCCAGGCGTTCCCCGCCCGGCCGGCCGGTCACGGCCCCAATGAACCCCTTCCGACTGACACCGAGACAGACCGGGCGGTTCAGGCCCCGGAACGCCCCGAGGTCGGCCAGCAGTTCCAGGTTGTGGTCCAGGGTCTTGCCGAACCCGATGCCGGGGTCGAGGCAGACCGCGTCGGGTGTAATACCCGCGGCGGCCAGGGCGTGCAACCGCTCCTGGAAAAACGCCCCGACCTCGGCCACCACGTCGGTATACTGTGGGGCCTGTTGCATCGTGGCCGGGGCGCCCTGCATGTGCATGACGACCACGCCGGCCCCGGCCGCGGCCACGACCCCGGGCAGGGCCGGGTCGCCGCGGAGGCCGGTCACGTCGTTGACGATCGCGGCCCCGGCGTCGAGGCAGCGGCGGGCGACCTCGGCCTTGGAGGTGTCGACGGAGATGGGAACGGTGGTCCGCTTGGCCAACCCTTCCACGACGGGCACGACCCGCCGCAACTCTTCGTCCAACGGAATCGGTTGCGACCCGGGGCGGGTCGATTCGCCGCCGACATCCAGGATGTCGGCCCCGTCGGCGGCGAGTTGCAAGCCGTGGTCGATGCCGGCCGCGGGGTCGAAGTACCGGCCGCCGTCGGAGAAGCTGTCCGGGGTGACGTTGACGACCCCCATGACCAGCGGCCGGCGGCCGACCTCGAGCCGCCGGCCGCAGCAGAGCCAGACGAGGGGGAGTACCGGAGGTGGCATGGAAGAACCCGGGGTTTCACCCCGGGCTATGCCGTGTGACCCCTACGGGGTCGAGACCCGAGCAGCCCGAAGGGCTGCCACAACAGAGCCCGGGGTGGAACCCCGGGTCGGTGGTCGAAGGCACCGGGTTACTTCTTCTCCAGCTCGGTCTTGATCGCCTTGCCGAGTTCGTCCGACTCCGGGGCGACGGACGACTTGTACCGGCCGATCACCTTCCCGTCCCGGCCGATCAGGAACTTCTCGAAGTTCCACCCGACCTCCTTGTTGTCGGTAGCCGCGGTCAGCCGCTTGTACAGCTCGGTCTTGTCCGCCCCCTTGACGACCACCTTGGCGGTCATCGGGAACGTCACCTTGTAGTTGGTGGTGCAGAACTGCTGGATCTCCTCCTCGGTCCCCGGCTCCTGCTTGCCGAAGTCGTTCGACGGCACCCCGAGGACGACCAACCCGTCCTTCTTGTACTTGGCGTACAGCTCCTCCAGCCCCTTGTACTGCGGGGTGTACCCGCACTTGCTGGCCACGTTCACCACCAGCACCACCTTCCCCTTGTACTGGGCCAGGTCGATCTCCTTCCCCTCGATCCCCTTCATCTTCAGGTCGAGCGGCGTGGTCATGGCCTTGTCCTCGGCGGTCAGCCCGGCGGCGGCCGCGGCCAGGGCGGCGGCCGCGGCCGCGAAGCGGAAGCCCTTCATACGGCAGTCCTCGCGGGGTGGGGGGTCATCGGATTGTTAGCCGGCAACCGGATAGACGGCCATCCCGGGCCGGCTATTCTCCCGCGGTCACGGCGCCAGCCGGTCGCGGTGCCAGGAACCGTCCGGTCGGCGGGCGAAGCGGATGCGGTCGTGCAGCCGGCTCGGCCGGCCTTGCCAGAACTCGATCGACGCGGGGAGCAGCCGATACCCGCCCCAGTTGGCCGGCCGGGGTGGGTTCCCGTCCGGGTACTCGGCCATCAGCTCGGCGTGCCGGGCTTCGAGGAACGCCCGGTCGGGGATGACCGCGCTTTGCGGCGACGCCAATGCCCCGAGCCGGCTGCCCGGTGGCCGGCGGGCGTAGTACTCGTCCGACTCGGCCGGCGTCACGACCTCCACCGTCCCTTCGACCCGGACCTGCCGCTCCAGCGGGTGCCAGAGGAAGCACATCGCCGCCCGCGCGTTGGCGGCCAGCTCCCGCCCCTTGCGGCTGTCGTAGTTGGTGAAGAAAGTGAACCCGCGGTCGTCGAGCGCCTTGAGCAGCACGAACCGGACCGACGGCGCCCCGTCCGGGGTGGCGGTGGCCAGGGCGAAGGCGTTCGGCTCGGCCAGTCCGGCGGCCTCGGCCTGGTCGAACCACCGGCGGAACAGGGCAATGGGGTCGTCCCCGGCGTCGGCCTCGGACAGCCCGCCGGCCGGGTACTCTTGCCGTAGGTCGGCGAGCGACTTCATCGGGGCTGGCGTCTCCGGGCGGGCAACGGCATTATCCTATCCCGGCAACCGGCCAAAGACTGGCCCGCTGATGACGCAGACTTCGGCGCAGATGAAACCCGATTGAAAGCAATGATCGTGGTCTGATCCGGCTTCATCTGCGCCGAAGTCTGCGTCATCAGCGGGCCGGTCTTGATTCCCGGAGACTGCGATGCCAGCCGAGAACGCCCTGGCCCTGGTCGTCCGGGGGACCGACTGGAGCGAGACCAGCCGGATCACCACCCTGTTCACCCGCGAGTTCGGCAAGGTGCGGGGCTTGGCCAAGGGCGGCCGGCGGCTCAAAGGCAGCTTCGAGATCGCCTTCGACCTCTTGACCGTCTGCCGGGTGGTCTTCCTGCGGAAGGCGTCCGGCGGCCTCGACCTCCTGACCGAGGCCCAACTCGCCGAGCAGTTCCCGGCGCTGCGGCACGACCTCCCGGCCCTGTACGCCGGGTACTACGTCGCCGAGTTGCTGGCCGACGGCACCCAGGACTACGACCCCCACCCGGACCTGTTCGACGCGGCTATCGGCGTTCTGCGGGGGCTTGGGCAAACGGGCGGCCGGCCCCGCGACGCGATTTCCGCGTTCGAGCTTGTTTGGCTCAAGGAGCTGGGCTATAGCCCCCGGCTCGACGAGTGTACCGGGTGCGGGGCCGCGCCGGTCGACGGGCCGCGGGTGTTCGTCAGCCCGGCCGCCGGCGGGGTGGTCTGCCCGGCCTGCGGGCCGACCGCCCCCGAC
>JAIEQN010001167.1 GCA_019747685.1 Gemmataceae bacterium | reverse complement strand
GCCCGCACCGGGACGCGGCCCGGCAGGCCGCGGAGAAGGCGGACCCCGTCCGGGACCGACTGGCGGGCCTGAAGAAGGCCGGGCCGCGGGACGACGCCATCCGGGCGGCCGAGGACGAGCTGGCCGGGCTGGTGAAGGCGGTCCGGGAGGCGGCGGCGAAGGCCGAGGCGGTCGAGGCGGCGGTGTACGACCTGAAGGCGGTCAACCCGCACCGCAAAGCCGCGGCCGACACCCGCACCCCGGCCGACCTGCTGGCCCTGATCGAGGCGAAGGGGGCGGAGGTAGCGGCCGCCGTCGCCCGCCTGCGCGGGCTGGGTCCGGCCGGGGGGTAACGAACCCGCCGTCCGACGGGTCGCACAAGTGCCGGAGTCGATCATCGCCGGGATGGCCCGGCGGTTCGGACCTGTCGGCGCGCAACACCTACGGTAGCGGCTGCCCGTCCGTCAGGGCCGAGGCCGGGGAGGCGAAGACCTCGGCCCCGGTCACGTCGGCCCAGTCCGAAGCCCCGGGCCGCTTGACCCGGCGGACCTGGGTGAACTGGCCGTCCCCCCGGCCGAGCTGGGCCGGGACGCGCACCGCCTTCCCGCCCTCGGCCAGGTAGACGACCGGGTCGTCGCCCGCCTTCCCGACCGCCGCCGCCGGGACCGCCCAACCGGCCGGCAGCTCGGCCGTCAGCCGGGCGGTCACGAACATCCCCGGCCGGACTCGGCCGTCCGGGTTCGGCAGGTCGATTTCGGTCCGGAGGGTCCGCGAGCCGGGGTCGAGTGACCACGATGTGCGGGTCACGGTCCCGGGGTGGGGCGGCCCGGTCATCGCCGGGAGCGACACCGCCACCGGCAGCCCGGGGGCGACCAGCCCGGCGTCGGCCTCCGGCACCTGGACGACCACCCGGACCGGGTCGACCCGGGCCACCCGGAACAACGCGACCTTGCCGTCCGGGGTGACGAAGTCGCCGGTGTTGCCGCCCCGGCGGGTGACGACCCCGTCGAACGGGGCGGCGATCCTGGTGTAGCCCGCAGGGCCTCGACCCGGCCGACCTCGGCCTGGGCCACGTCCCGACGGGCCTCGGCCGCGTCCACGTCGGCCGCCGACTTCTCCCGGTCGGCCTCGGCCTTCTTCACCGCCGCCGCGGCGGACGCCGACCGGGCCACCGCCTCGGCCCGCCCGGCCTCGGCCGCCCGGAACTGGTTCAGCGTCTCGTCCCGGGCCTGGGCGTCGACCACCCCGCTCTTGACCAGCCCGCTTATCCGGCCCGCCTCCGACTCCCACCGGGCGTACAGGGCCTGCGACTTCGCCACCCCGGCCTCGGCCTCGGCGACCGCCGCCTTCACCGCCGCCACCCCCTCCACGGCCGCAGCCAGCGCCTTCTCGGCTTGCCCCACCTCGGCCTCGGCCTGCCGGACCGCCGCCCGCTTCTGCTCCCACTCCTTGTCCAGTTCCGGGATGAACAGCTCGGCCAGCACCTGCCCCCGCTTCACCCGGCTGCCGATGTCGATCGCCCGGTCGTGGGGCGGCCGGTCCTTCTTGTCGGGGTCCGCCGCGACCGCCCCGACGTACCCGGCCAGCTTTGCAAGCAGCGTCGTCTCCTCGAACGCCTGGACCGCCCCCGGCTGCTCGACCACCCGGCGGATGGCCCGCCGCTCGGGCTTCACCACGGTGATTTGCAGTACGGCCGGCGCGGGTGCGGAAGCAGGCGGTGGCGTCCGCGAGCAGCCGGCGAGGGCGGCCAGGCAGACGGTCAGGCGGCGCATCGGAACCCTCGGACCACGGCGATTGTGTCTGGCCCACCCACACACCCCGCGTCGGACGAATCCGATCCCGGCCGGACTCATCCCATTCGGCCATACAAATCGGCATCAGAGTCCGACACTCCCGGCCGGTAATGCCGGCTAGCCGGGTCGAACGGGTCGAGCGACGCCGACCGGGTGCCGGCCCGACCCATGACCAGGGCGAACACGGCCGGCAGCACGAACAGGGTGGTCAGGGTACCGGCGGCCAGCCCGCCGGTCACCGCCCGGCCGAGCGGGGCCGTCTGGTCCCCGCCCTCGCCCAGCCCGACGGCCATCGGCACCATCCCGGCGATCATCGCGGCGCTGGTCATCAGGACCGCCCGGACCCGCGACCGCGCCCCCTCGACCCCGGCCTCGCGGGCGGTCATGCCGGCCAGCCGCGCCCGCTCGGCGAAGGTGACGAGCAGGATGGCGTTGGCCGTCGCCACCCCGACGGCCATGATCGCCCCCATGAACGACTGGAGGTTCAGCGTCGTGCCGGTCGCCAGCAGCATCCCGCCGACCCCGGCCAGGACCGCCGGCACCGGGGCCACCGCCACGAGCGCCAGCCACGCCGACTGGAAGTAGGCCAGGGGCATCAGCCCGATGACCACGACGGCCGCGGCCAGCCCCCGCCCCAGCCCGCGGAACAGCTCGTTCAGCGGGGCCACTTGCCCACGAACGTCGACCTGCACCCCGGCCGGCGGCGGCCCGGCCGCGGCGACGGCCGCGCCCACCTGCCGGGCGACCGCCCCCAGGTCGGCCCCCCGGACGTTCCCGGTCATCCCGACCACCCGCCGCACGTTGTACCGGTCCACCTGCCCCGGCATGGTGCCTTCCCGGACCTGCCCCACGTCCCGGACCAGGACTTCGCCCTCGCCGGCCGAAACCACCGGGGCCAGCTCCAGGTCCCGCGGCGACTGGACCAGGGCGAACGGCACCTCGACCTGGACCTGATACCCGACCCCGCTGGCCGGGTCCCGCCAGTAGTTCGGGACGGTGAACCGGCTGCTCGACGTGTACGGGGTGACGGCCCGGGCCAGGTCCGCCGCCGTCGCCCCGGCCGCGGCCAGCCTCTCCCGGTCGGCCGCGACCTCCACCGTCGGGTAGTCCAGGGCCTGGGCGTAACGGAGGTCCACAACGGCGGGGACCTTCGCCAACTCGGCGTACACCTTCTCGGCGGACGCCCGGTCGTCGGCCAGCTTCGGCCCGCTGACCACCACCTCGACCGGCGACGGCGACCCGAAGCTCATCACCTCGTTGACGATGTCGGCCGGCTCGAACGACAGCCGCGGCTCGGCCAGCCGGGCGGCCGCCACGTCGGCCGGGACGCCCTCCCGCTCCCACTTCGCCGCGGCCCACTGCCGCAGGTGGGCGGGTAACGTTTCCCGCAGCCGGTCCTTGAGTGCCTCGACCCGGACCGGCCCGGGCTTCAGGGCCACCCGGATGACGGACTCCTCCGGCCCGATCGCCTCACCCCGGCCACGTTCGAAGCCGGCGGGCTGCTGTTCGAGGCCGACGTCATTACCGTCAGCGGGGACGGGACGACGGCCACCATCTCGGGCACCGATGTCCAGGTCGGCTTCGTCCCCTCCGCGGACGGGGAAGACTTTCGGGAACTGCTGGACTTCACCCTGGCATCGGGTCCGGCGCCCGGGGCCATGACCATTGACAACGCCGACCCCTCCGACCCGACGTTCGTCGTCACCAACGCCCAGTTGGCGGCCCTGGCCTCCGGTGCCCCCACGGCCGTCGCCACGATCGGCGGGTCCGGCCTCACCTTCGACATCCCCGACCTGCAAGACCTGACCCAGGGCGTCTCGCTGAGCGGGGCCACCGTCTCGGATGTCGCCACCACCGGGTTCCTGTTCACCCCCGGGACCCTGTTCCTCAACAACCCCGGCGGCGGCGACACCAGCGACGCCCTCACCCAGATGCAGGGCTACTTCGACTTCAACAAGACGCTGGGCGACACGACCACCCTCTTGCCCAACGTCCTCATCCAGGGCGATTCGAACTTCGTCGTCGCCGACCCGGACGCCGGCGTCTCGCTCACCGGCGCGACGTTCTCACTCGCCACCGACGACGGCCCCTACTCGGTCAAGAGCCTCGACCTGGGCAACGTCGGCCTGACCGCCGCGTACACCCCGGGCGACAACACCTGGACCATCGCGAGCACGGCCACCCTGCAAAGCCAGCCGCAGGGCGACGACGACTCCTCGGCGTTCGCCCTGACGGCGGAGGTGGACTTTTCGTTCACCGACGGCCTGGTCAACGGCTACGGCTTTTCGGTGGATTCGACGTTCAACCTGTTCGGGCTGTCGATCACCGCGGACGACTTCGAGGCCGCGTTCAACTCGTCCGCGGGGCTGAACCAGTGGGAGATCACCGGGACGATCACGATCTCGTACGTCGGGTCGACCAGCGACACCCAGTCGATCAGCCTGACGCTCGGCGACGCGACGGACACCGCGGGAATCTTGATCAGCGACGGCACGGTGACCGCCGTCCTCGCCACGGTCGACGCGGACTTCACGCTCTTCGGGGCGGGGCTTGACACGGGCGCCGACGGGATCACGCTCCAGTACGACGGGGACTCCGACCAGTACATGATCTACGGCGGGGCCGAACTAGGGTCTGTCTCGCTAATCACCGGGCCAGGTAGAGTCGGATGAACGCGAGCCGCACCATCGCCGCGAAGTTG
>JAIEQN010000879.1 GCA_019747685.1 Gemmataceae bacterium | reverse complement strand
GTTGCGCGACGGGAGCTGCTCCCTCCGGGCGCCCACGCTCCCGGCCCGCCCACTGGCACTCCGCGGGGTTAGGGAGTGGGGTCCTACCCACCAACCGCCCGGTCGTACAGGTGCCGGGCGGCCCGGCCGCTGATGACCCCGTGGACGAGTAGTTCCGCGGCAATCAACTCGACCGCCCGCCAGTGCTCATCGTCGGCCAACAGGTTCTCCACCTTGCTCAAGAGCCGGCGTTCCAGCCGCTCGGCCTTCCGCTCATTCCCCGAATCTCGCAGCAGCCGGCGGACGTACCGCAAGTCCTTCTCGGCCTCGGCCCAGCCGTAGGTCCCGGTGTGCCGGGCCTCGGCCGCCAGCCCGGCCAGCGAGATGAGGATTTCCCGCTCGATCCAGTCTTCCGACGGCCGGACCGGGGCCTTGCCGAACGCGCAGTGCCCCAGCCGCTCGCGGTCCGGCAGCGCGCTGACCTTGTGGACCGGCCGGCCCAGTGCCAGGGCGACGACCGCGTGCCCGGCCTCGTGGTAGGCCGTGGCCGGATCGTGGGCGGGCTTGTCGTCCATGACCGCATTGTAACGGCCGGCCCCGGCTCGCATTGGTTTGGTTCGGGGAGTCACACACCCCGCGCCGAAACCAATAAACTCGGTCAGAGTGAAGGCCGATGACAACGCCGGTTGACGAGTTACAGCCCGTCGGGTATATAACCGATAAGTTTCCAAACCCGGTGGTTATGGAGCCATGACTCCTGCCCGGCTCGATGACACCTTTGCGGCCCTCGCCGACCCGACCCGCCGGGCCATCCTCGCCCGGCTGGCGGCCGGCGAGGCGACCGTCGCCGAGCTGGCCCGGCCGTTCCGGATGAGTCAGCCGGCCGTCTCCAAGCACCTGAAGGTGCTGGAAAAGGCCGGGCTGATCTCCCACACCCGGGACGCCCAGCGGCGGCCCCGGCGGCTGGTGGCCCAGCCGCTCAAGGCCGCCGCCGACTGGCTCGACGCCTACCGCCGGTTCTGGGAAGAGAGCTTCAACCGGCTCGACGCCCTGCTGGACGAGCTGAAGGCCGACGACCCCTTACCCCCTTCGGGAGGTCCCGGATGAGTACGCCCCGCATGACCCTGACCGCGGCCGGCGACCGGGAGGTCGTCATCACCCGGTCGTTCGACGCCCCCCGCGAGCGGGTGTGGGACGCCTACACCAAGCCCGACCTCCTGAAGCGGTGGCTGAGCGGCCCGCCCGGGTGGACGCTGGCGGGGTGCGAGATCGACCTGCGACCGGGCGGCCGTTACCGGTTCGTCTGGCGGGACCCGGACGGGGCCGAGACGGGGATGGGCGGCGTCTACCGGGAGGTGGCCCGGCCGGAGCGGCTCGTCTACACCGAGTTGTTCGACCAGGACTGGACCGGCGGGGAGACGGTCGAGACGGTCGTGCTGACCGAGCAGGACGGCCGCACGCTGCTGACGAGCACCATCCGCTACGCCAGCCCGGAGGGCCGGGCGGCCGCCCTGAGCTGCCCGATGGAGGAGGGCATGGCCGCCAGCTACGACGAGCTGGCCGCCGCGCTGGCGGCGGGCTGATCCCGACCCGGGGTTCTACCCCGGGCTATGTTGTGCCAGCCTTTCAGGCTGAGGAATCAAACTCCCGCAGGCTGAAGGCCTGCCACAGCATAGCCCGGGGTGGAACCCCGGGTCCGAAGACCGACGAACCGGGGCATCGCGGACTCTGCCCCGACTACCCGTTTCGCGCCTGACCACCCTCTTTCGGAGACCCGTGATGAGGAACACCGGCACGCTGAAGGTCATGACGCCGGCCGACGACACGATCGTGCTAACCCGGGTGTTCGACGCCCCGCGGCGGCGGGTGTACGACGCCCTGACCCGGCCCGAGCTGCTGAAGCGGTGGTTCGGCCCGCGGGGCTGGAACCTGGTCGTCTGCGAGGTCGACCTGCGGGTCGGCGGTCGGTGGCGGTTCGTCCTCCGCGGGCCGGACGGCCGGGACATGGGGATGGGCGGCGAGTACCGCGAGCTGAACCCGCCCGACGGCAGCGTCCACACCGAGGGCTACGACGACTTCCCGGGCGAGTCGGTCGTCACCACCGTTCTGACCGAGCGGGACGGCCGAACCACGCTGACCGGGACGATCGTATACCCGTCGAAGGAAATCCGGGACGCGGTGATCGCCTCGGGGATGGAACACGGGGCGGCCGAGAGCCACGACCGGCTGGCCGAGCTGCTGGCGGCCACGGCCGCGGCGGCGTGAAACCGGCTCGGTGGCACAGGCCTCCCGGCCTGTGCGGGGGCCGCACAGGCCGGGAGGCCTGTGCCACCGAACCAACACCCCGACCGGCTCCCCTGTTGACAACGGGCCGCCGGTCGGCGACGCTGCGGGGAACACCGCCCCCTTCCCCGAGCGTCCCATGAACCTCGCGTCCGGCGTGACGGTCATCTCCAACGGCCAGCTCCTCGACGGCAACGGCGGCCCGCCGGTGAAGGATGCGGCGGTCGTCGTCCGGGACGGGCGGGTCGCCTACGCCGGGCCGGCCGCCGGTGCCCCGCCGGTCGAGCCGGCCGCCCGGAAGATCGACGCCCGGGGCGGGACGGTCATGCCGGGGCTGGTCGAGGCCCACTTCCACCCGACCTACTTCAACGTCGCCGCCCTGGAAGACTTGGACATCAAGTACCCGGTCGAGTACGTCACCCTGCTCGCGGCGGCCAACTGCAAGCTGGCCCTGGAGTGCGGCTACACCGCGGCCCGCAGCGGCGGCAGCCTGTTCAACGTCGACGTGTGGCTCAAGAAGGCGATCGAGACCGGACTGTGCCCCGGCCCCCGACTGGCGGCGAGTGGCCGGGAAATCTGCGGCGTCGGCGGGCTGATGGACTGGAACCCGGACTACCGCAAGATCGGCATGGAGGGGCTGGTGCTGCTGGTGAACGGCCCGGACGAGGCCCGGGCGGCGGTCCGCAAGCTGGTCAAGGACGGGGTCGAGTGGGTGAAGACGTACCCGACCGGGGACGCCGCCGCCCCGGACACGAACGACCACCACACCCTGTGCATGACGTTCGAGGAGATGCACGCGGTCGTGGCGACGGCCCACAACCACAAGATGAAGGTGACGGGGCACTGCCGGGCGACGGAGGGGATCAAGAACGCCCTCCGGGCCGGGTACGACACCATCGAACACGGCACGTTCATGGACGCGGAGGCGTTGGACCTGCTACTGAGCCGGGACGTGGCCTGCGTGCCGGCGCTGCAGTTCGAGCACGCCAGCGTCGTCCGGGGGAAGGAATTCGGGCTGTCCCAGCGGGTCATCGACGGCCACCAGGAGACGCTCGACGCCGGGGCCGAGAGCGCCCGGATGATCCTCAAGGCCGGCGGCCGGCTCGGGATGGGCGGGGACTACGGGTTCGGCTGGAACCCGCACGGGGACTACGCCCGGGAGCTGACGTTTTTCGTCAAGTCGGTCGGCCTGTCGCCGCTGGAGGTGGTCCGCTGTGCCACCCGGACCGGGGCCGAGATCATGGGCCGGGGCGACGAGTTCGGGACGCTGGAGGCCGGCAAGCTGGCCGATGTCCTCGTCGTCGACGGCGACGTGGTGGCCGACATCGCGGTCCTGGAGGACCGGTCGCGGTTCGTGGCGGTCATGCAGGGCGGGGTGGTGAAGGCCGGGCGGGCGGCCTGAGCTTGCGGCACGGCCCGGCCGGGTTGTGACCGCGGCCGGCCGACTTCGCCGCCCACGGTCGGACCACTTCCCCTGGCGTCGGGGCGGTTGCGGGGCATGTTTCGGGTGCCCGGATCAGGGACGGGGCCGGGGCAAGGCCTCGGTCCGGGCGTCACCCGCACGGACCCGCACCGATGAGACGGACCGCCGCCGCGGCCCTCTTGGCCGCCCCACTCCTGTTGGGCTTCGCCGCCCCGGCCGGGGCCAACGACGGCCCGTGTACGTTCGGCCTCGGGTGTGGCGGCCGCTGCCTCAAGTTCTTCCCCCGCATCCACCAGCACGGCCCGCTGTTCAACTACGGGCCGTACTACGGCTACCCGCCGTTCGAGCCGTACGGCCCGTGGGATGCCTACCTGCGGTACACCGGCCCGGACCCGTCCGCCGCCGGGAGCGGGGCCTACGGGTGGATCCACGGCCACTACCCGGGGTGGCGGGTCCACGACGCCGCCGACCGGTTCCACAGCCGGGACCGGTTGCTGGGCGGCCACGACGGCGGACCCTTCCACCACAAGAAGGGCTGCTCGCCGTGCGGGGCGGCCGCCGAGGCCGCCGTCACCTGCGGGTGCGCGGCCGACCGGTACACCGGGGTCGGCCGGCCCGAGGCGTCGATGGCCTACTACGCCGACTCGCCCCTGTTGACCCGCCCGGCCGGGGTGGTGCCCGCCGGGTTCTACGGGAACTGACCGCCCGACCTACTCGGTGCGCTCACGGAGGTGCGCCGAGTCCCACGGAGGAGGACCGCCGAGATGACGTCCGCCCGCCTCTACC